>JBDTXZ010000120.1:0-7805 GCA_040005935.1 bacterium
CTGATGAGATCGCATCGTGTGTCGACGCGTCATGGCTCTGCCCGAACCACGACGGCGCGTCGAGACGAACGCCTTCAGCGGCCAAGGCGCGCGCGAGCGCATCACGACGCGCACCAGCCGTGTCAGCCAAAACGCCTTCCCATTCCAGCAGCACCGCATCAAGCATGCGGCGTAAGTAACTGTCCGGCCGCGGAGCGCGCTACGGGCGGCCGCGGCCGGAAGATTACCGGGTAGCTGCTACGGCTCGTGTGCTGGTGCCGTTGCCGCCGGTGAGTCTTCTGCCGGCGGTGATGCTGGTGCCAGTGCCAGTGCCAGTGCCTGTGGCGGTGGCGATTGTGGTGGTCGCGAGGCCGTTGATCCCCCTGGTGGTGCAGCTCCGTGTGGAGTCTCCGGAATCTTAAAGCCGATGAACGTACCGCCACTGATGCCGAGCAACCCGAGTAACGTCGCGCTGAATTCCGGCATCGACAGTCGTTGCCACACCGAATAGAGAAAGAGGATGCCGAGCACGATCGTCCAGATGAACATCTGGACACGATGAAACGCATAGCCATCGCCGTCCTGCAGGATATCCGGAATAAAGTGTTTCGACTCGTGAACGACGGACGGCTGGTCATCGGGCGTTCCGTCGATCAACTGGGCGCCGAGCGCTGTGCCGGTACCAATGCCGATAAGAGCGAGCACCGTGGTGTTGATCGTGTCCCATCCATTCGTGATCAACCAGATGTACACGAAGGAGAGCACCACGAGGACGAACCAGAACGCCATCTGCACTCGGCCAAGGCTATATGGAGGTAAGGCGCGCCTCTTTGTTCCGTTGACGATCGTGCCGGCATCGCGCAGCAACGGCGTGTTCATGGCGAACATCACGATCCACACCACGAATACCGCACCGAATGCGGTGCTGCCCCAGAACCAGACCTCTCGAAACCGAATCAGCTCAAACCGGGAATTCTTGGATCCGACGTCGGTCGCAAGCGCATACTCGCCGGAGAGCCCGACACTCAACTCGGTGGGCCGGCGAAAGAAGCGATCATGGGATCCAAACGGTGGATTGCCGAGCAGGTCCGCCCAGGCTTCGTCGGAGTCAGGCGATCGTGTAAGATGGTAGCGAAGCTCCTCTTGATCCGGAATTGGAGCGCCGGATTCAGGCCTGATGCCCTTGATCTCACGGCCGTCGAGATACAACGCGATGTCTGTTTGCCGGCAGAGCGTCTTGGGAACTTCAAGGCCTTCGTGGCTCAGGCAATTCGAATAGTTCACCAACTCCTTGAGATGCGACACCTTGACGAGGATGATGTCGCCAAGCCCCGCGGCGGCGGTGTCGCCGTGCGTTCTCTCCCCGCCGTCATGTGCGAGCCGGCGCACGCCGGTAACGATCACCGAATCGAGCGAAGGAACGACGAGTGGTGCGGGAGCTTTCACCGGTGCCGGAACGCCTGCGGGGGCCACGGCGGTGTCCTTGCCGCGTTGTGCCTGGGCGTGCAATGGCGCGGACATCGTGAGGCCGCACAGCAGGACGACGCAAGAACCTCTTCGCATCCGTCATCTCCGGAGCTAGTGGTGAGCGATAACAGACGGCAATACTGGCGTCTTTGTCCCCTGCGTGGAAGCGGTGCGGCGAAGTTCGCTACGGACGCGCTGCCGCGTATGACGCGTCGAGCAGGTCTACGGGATGTACGCCGCGCGCCGCAATACCGGCTTTATGCAATCCGGCGCCAATCTGCATCAAGCAGCCGGGATTTCCCGTCGCGACAAGCGGCGCGCCGGTGTCCGCAATGTGCTTCAATTTGGGAACCAGCACACGCGCGCTCGTGTCTGGCTCGACGAGGTTGTAGATCCCCGCGCTGCCACAGCAATGCTCGCTTCCCTCGAGTGGCACGAGTGTCAGTCCCGGCACAGCGGCTAACACACGCAACGGCGGCGCGACGACACGTTGCGCATGCAGAAGATGACATGGCGCGTCATACGTAACGGTCAGTGGCACCGCTGCACCGGGTCGCGGCCCCGCCTCGGCAAGCAGTTCACTGATGTCTCGCACGCGGGACGCGATGGCACTGGCGCGATCTTTCCAATCGGGATCGTGGGCAAGCAGCACGCCGTATTCCTTCATGATCGCGCCGCATCCCGCCGCATTCACTGCGATGACGTCCGCACCGGCGCGCTCGAACGCCGCAATATTCGCGCGCGCCAACTGCCGCGCCGTCTCGGCATCGCCAGCATGCGCGTGCAGTGCGCCGCAACACCGCTGCCCGGGCGCGTCCACGATCGCGTAATTGTTCGTCGACAACGTGCGTTCACTCGCGCGATTGGTTTCTGTAAAGAGACCTTCCATCACGCAGCCGTTCAACAATGCGACCGTCCCACGCGAACCGTCTGACGTCGCGTCGTACGCGCGCCGGGCAACGGGAGACCGTGTCGATTCGAGCATCGCCATCGCAAAGCCGAGTCGCCCGGGCAGGCGCGCGAGCAGTCGCGACAACCGGAGTGCCCGAGTAATGCGACCGCCAAGCATTGCCATGCGCATGAGTGGTTGCCGCGCGAAGACAAAAAGAATCGCGCGCGCCACCAATGGATTGGGACGCTCTGCAGTCAGCGTGGCGCGCGTTGCTTCCAGCAGGTGGCCGTACGGCACACCCGACGGACATGCCGTCTCGCACGCGCGGCATCCCAGGCACCGGTCAATGTGAGTGCGCACATCTTCGTCGGTCGTGGCCAGCGTGCCCTCCACCAGCGCGCGCATGAGTACGATGCGGCCGCGCGGGCTGTCGTTCTCGTCCTCCAGCGCGAGGTATGTCGGGCATGCCTGCAAGCAAAAGCCGCAATGCACGCACGCATCGATGCCAGCACTCGCCTCAGCCAGCGGACTGCCGGGAATGGCACATGCGGTGGTCGATCCGATGCCACTTCTCATGCGCCCTCGAGGATGCCGGGGTTCATGATGCGGTCGGGGTCGAACGCGCGTCGAACGCCGTCCGCAAGCGCAGCCGTGGAGCCAGCACGCGCGATGACATTCCAGAGCGCCACCGGCATCCGCTCACCGACGATTGTAAAGTCACGGCTGAACGCTGACAACGCGGAGCGCAAATGCTCGAACGACTCATTGTCGCCTGGAGAGGGTAACACGCAACGCACGACGCCACGCGTGAGCGTCGCGTGTGTAAAGCCGCCGAGGGGCTCCGCCATGCCGGTCACCAGGGCAAAGAGAACGCCAACGTTCGACGGAAGTGTGCTCACACGAAAAACCACCGCGCCCGGTGGCTCCGCCAATGCGAGTTCATTCCAGACACTCGACGCAACCGGCTGCACGCTGCCAAGCGCGAGCACGGCGCTCTGTGCCGCACTCACGAAGCTCGCGTTGCCGCCAAGTCGCACGAGCAGGCGCGCGTCGGGAGAACCGGTTAGGCGCTGGGCAAGCGATGGTGAGACAAGCTCCGCGGCGAATGGCTTGTACTCGGTCGCTCGCGTAAAGCGCCATGCGGTGTCGGCATCTGCAACGTTCACCGCGAACGTCATGTCCACTTCTGGCCGCGCGCGAAGTCGGACGGTGATCTCCGTGAGGGCCCCAAGTGTGCCCCACGCGCCGGTGACGAGCCGCGTAAGATCGAAACCCGCAACATTCTTCACGACCCGACCGCCCGCATTCACGACGTCGCCCGCCCCACTTACAAACTCGCATCAGAGCACATGATCGCGTGGGGTACCGAACGCGGACGCCAGCGGTCCCGACGACGCCGTGGCAACCGTGGCGCCAATCGTTCCATGTCGACTTCCTGGCGGATCGAGTGTGAGCCACTGATTCTCCGCCGCCGTCACTTGCGCGATCTCTGAGAGCGACGTGGCGGCGCGCGCAGTCAGCGTAAGATCGCCGGGTGCATACGAAACGATGCCGTGCAGCCCCTCAAGCGACAAGGGCTCGGAAGCAGGACAGCGCTGGCCCGCATCCATCCAGTTCCCGCCGCCGACGATGCGCAGGGTCGCGGCGCGGAGACGCGCCGAGCGCACCTGATCGGCGATTGCCAGAGCTTCCGCGCTCATGGCCGTCGTACTCACGAACGATTCACACGAGCAGCAGGCGCAGCGTGCCACTCTCGGCAACTGTGTATCGGTACGACCTTCCCGGAATTGGAGCGATGCTCCGGGTCAAAGACGTCGCGAAGTGCGCACATGGCGCCAAGCGTACTTGGTGTGAAGAGCGCATCCATGTACGGCAGCTTGTCGAGGCCGACGCCATGTTCGCCGGTAATCGTGCCACCCGCATCGATGCATGCTTGCATGATCTCCTTCATCGCCTGGTGCACGCGCCCTGATTCATCTGGGTCGTTCGCATCGTACCCGATATTCGGATGCAGGTTGCCGTCACCTGCGTGAAAGACGTTGCACACTGTCACGCGGTACCGCGCACTGATGCGGTGGATCTCCGCGAGCATCGCGGGCAGTTTCGTGCGCGGAACAACGGCGTCTTGCACGACGAGGTGCGACGAGATGCGCCCCATTGCCCCAAAGGCCTTCTTGCGGCCTTGCCACAGTCGTGCGCGATCGGCAGGATCGGTGGCGATGCGAACGCCGCGCGCGCCCGCAGCGGTGCAGAACTCAGCCACGCGCGCTACGTCGTCGTCGAGACCGGCTGTAGCGCCATCGAGCTCGATCAGCAGCACCGCTGCCGCATCTGTCGGATAGCCAGAGGCGTAAATGGACGCTTCGACGATCTGAATGACGGCATTGTCCATCATCTCCATTGCCGCCGCGACGATGCCTGAGGCGATGATTGCCGAGACAGCATGCGCCGCGGCATCGACCGAACTGAAATCGGCGAGCAGTGTGCGTATCGATTGCGGGTTGCGCTCGAGACGCACCGTGGCGTCGAGCACCACGCCAAAACAGCCCTCGGACCCGATGAATGCGCCGAGCAAGTCGTAGCCCGTCTGCTCGCCTGCTGCATTGCCGAGCGTGACGACCTCACCGCCGGGAAGTACCACCGTCAGGGCGAGGACATGATTGAGTGTCACTCCATACTTGAGACAATGCGGGCCGCCGGCATTCTCTGCGACATTGCCGCCGATCGTGCACGCGCTCTGGCTCGATGGATCGGGCGCGTAATGAAGGCCGTATGCAGATGCCGCCGCCGTGAGTGCTGCATTGACGACGCCGGGTTCAACGACGGCGCGCGCATTGTCGCCATCGATGGAAATGATTCGCTTGAGGCGATGCAGCCCAAGGAGCACCACGTCACGAGCGAGTGCACCGCCGGACAATCCAGTCCCTGCACCGCGCGCCACAAATTTTGTCTTGGTGTCGGCGAGGGCACGTACGACGGCGATGGCTTCATCGCGCGTTGCCGGAAATACAGCGAGTGATGGCGTCGCCTGATAGCCCGCCAGGCCATCCGACTCGTAGGCGCGCAATTCGCCAGTGCGGAGCAACACGCGCTGTTGCCCGACGATCGTTGCCAACCGCGCGGCCAGGCCGTTAATCAAGGGGACACCACCTGAAGTGCGTCGCGCACCAGTTGATATTCAAGCGCCGAACCGAGTGAAACCAGCTCGCCGTCGACGGCAATGGCGCTGCGTCGCCGGATGGTGATCGTGCAGCGATCCACGATAAAGGCGTCGAGGTCGGGAGAGTACGACGCGGTCTCCACCCCTCGCGCAACCGCGTTGAGCGCCAGTGCCAATATGCGTCCCGCAGAACGGCTCCGCACCACCATTACGTGAAGCCCGCGCTTACCGCCAGGCACCCTGTTACCAAGTGTGGGAAGCTTCAATTCGCGTTCACCGACGCCGATGAACACGCCCGGCGTGCGGTACGTTCGGCGCTGACCATCGACCTCGACCTCCACGGTCGTCAGCCGAAGCTGGAAGAGGACTCGCAGTGCGGCGATCGCGGAGGCGATGCGATAGCCGAAGCGCGGTTCGAGATACTCGCGCACCCTCACGAAGTGGACGTAAGCGCCAACACTGCTCGTGTTCAGGAACACACGCGAGTTTGCACGCGCCGCGTCGGCAGGGCGCGCGTCGCCGCTGGCTGCAAGCGCGAGCGCCGCATCTGCCTCGTCAGGAATTCCAAGAGACGCGGCAAAGTGATTGAGCGTGCCGGCAGGCAGGATGGCGAACTCGCGTCCGGACTCGAGCAGAGCCGATGCCGCCGTCGCAAGCGTGCCATCGCCGCCTGCGACAAGCACGCGGGGAGCGCCGTCCGCAATCGCCTTGCGCACCGCGTTCTCGAGGTGCTGTGGTTCCACCGCGTGCACGTCGAACATGCTGTTGCGCGACAGTGCGTCCTGCATCTTGTCCGCGCTACCGGCAGACGTGTTGATGAACGCCGGAATCCGGCGAGATGTCTCGGTCATGTTACGTCATCGTGTGAGGGACGCCGCCGCCCCCCAGCAAGCCACTGGAGGAATCCACCGGTGTCGCGAGCCGATGGAAGCTCGACGGTTGCCTTGCGATCCAGTTTACCCCAACCCACCAGCCGTCCGCTCAGCGCCGCGGCAAACGACTGCACGACCACCCAATACATCACCTGCCGATACGCAAACCGCTGCAGGAAAATCAACCACGTGAGTTGCTTGTCCTCCTCTGGCTCCATGAGGAACGCGAGCACGGCGGCGAGCCAATCCACGAGAAGAAAGATGGCGTAGTACGCAAACACTTTCTCGAGGTCGACAAGTGCATACGTCAACCGATCATCGATCTTGTGACTCGCGGCGTTGATGTACACCGAGAGGATGCTGTAGAGGAACATCAAGTCGGCAATCGGAGAAATTGCCGGCAACAGAAGCTGAAACAGGAACACGTTCGGCAGCGCTACCCAACCGAGTGAGCCGTACCGCGAGCGGAAGAAAGCGCTCCGGTGCTTCCACGTACACTGCAGCGTCCCGAACGACCACCGGAAGCGTTGCTTCGCGAGTCCGCGAAGTGTGTCCGGCGCTTCGGTGTACGCGACGGCGCCATCGGCATACGCCACCGAGTAACCCGCACGCCGCATCGCGAGAGTCAGGTCCTGATCCTCGGCAAGCGTGTCTTCCTGGAACCCACCCACTTCAAGTACGACCGAGCGTCGCCATGCGCCAACAGCACCCGGTACGACCGTGATGCAATCGAGCAGCGCGAACGCGCGACGGTCCAGATTCTGGCTCGTGACGTACTCGAGCGCCTGCCACCGCGTCACGAGGTTGATGCGGTTGCCCACCTTCGCATTACCGGCGACCGCGGCGATTCGTGGGTTCTCCAGCGGCTGTACGAGTTCAGCGACAGTATCATCGTCGAAGACGGTGTCGGCATCGAGCCCGATCACGATGTCATGACGCGCGTGCGCAATGCCAAAGTTCAGCGCACTGGCTTTTCCGCCATTCTCCTTGCGGTAGACGGTCACCTGCGCATGCGCGCCGTACGCCTCCTCGCAGATCAACGCAGTATCGTCCGCCGAGCCGTCGTCCACGACGACCACCTGGAGGTCGCCCGCGTAATGCTGGTTGAGGAGTGACGCGATCGTCTGCACGATCACCTTTTCCTCATTGTACGCCGGCACAATGACGCTGACGCCCGGCGTGTAGCCGACCGGTGCACCGCGTTCCTGATGTTGCCTGAGCCGCTGCACCAGGGCGAGCACGCCAATCAACAGCAGGCGCGCGATGCCAAGGACGACCGCGACTGTAAAAACGTAGAAGAGCGCGGTCTCCACGCTGCCGTACAGCAGAAAGCCCGCGCGATGCAGCAGTCGCGTCGTCTCGCTCGACGGCGGCAGCGGGGGCATCGCGTCGTCTCGCGTTACGCCGGCTAGATCGCTCACCAGGACGATCGTGT
>JBDTXZ010000121.1:0-7779 GCA_040005935.1 bacterium
TCGTCGTGGGCCCGTGGAATCACGGCGGATGGAACGGCGCATCGGGACAGAAGCTCGGTCCGGTGGATTTCGGCTCGCCCACCGCAGTGTACTTCCGCAAGAATATTCAGGCGCCGTGGTTCGCCTACTGGCTGAAGGACAAGGGCACGCTGAAGCTGGCCGAGGCGACCACCTTCGAGGCGGGGTCCAATACCTGGCAGTCGCACGACAGCTGGCCGGTCAAGACGAACGTCTCGCACAAGCGACTCTATCCGCAGGCCAACGGCATGCTGTCGTTCGATGCGCCGAGTGATCGTGGCGAAGCGTTCGACGCGTATGTGTCCGATCCGGCGAACCCCGTTCCCTATCGCGCGCGGCCCATCCTCCCGTCGTTCGTCGCGCCGTCGACGTGGAGCCGCTGGCTGATGGACGACCAGCGCTTCCTCGAGGGGCGCAAGGACGTCAGGACGTGGAAGACGCCGCCCCTGACGGAGGACGTGTCGATCGCGGGGCAGCTCACCGCGCATCTCTTCGCGGCGACGTCGGGCTCCGATGCCGACTGGGTCGTGAAGCTCATCGACGTCTACCCCGACAAGTACGACGCCGACAGTACGCTGAACGGTTATCAGCTCATGGTGGCGAACGACGTGACGCGCGCGCGCTTCCGGAAAGGGTTCGAGAAGGCGCTGCCGATCACGCCGAACAAGGTCGAGGAATATTCGGTCGACCTGCACACGCAGAGTTACCGCTTTTTGAAGGGCCACCGGATCATGGTCCAGGTCCAGAGCAGCTGGTTCCCGCTCATCGATAGGAATCCGCAGACCTTCGTGCCCAACATCTTTGCGGCACCGGATTCTGCGTTCAAGACCGCGACACAGAGGATCTACCGCGCCGCCGGCAAGGCAACCTTCATTGCTTTGCCGGTCGTGAGCAAGCCGCCCCTCGTTCCTTGAAATACAAGAACGCGCTTGTCTTGCTCGCGTTCGGAAACACTGCCTCAGCCCAGGCAACCGAACCCTATCCCGGTCTCGACGCCTACATCACGAACGCCGTGCAGACCTGGAAGATCCCCGGCGTGTCAGTGGCGATCGTCCGCAATGACTCGGTGATCTACGCCAAGGGCTTCGGCGTACGCGCGGCCGGAGGCCACGGCGCCGTGAACGAACGAACGCTCTTCGAGATCGGGTCCGATACCAAGTCCTTCACGGCGACGACCATCGCCATGCTCGTGAGCGAGGGCAAGATGCGCTGGGACGCGCCCATCGCAGAGTACCTGCCGGATTTCAAGCTCGCCGATCCGGTGGCGAACGGTGCGGTTACCATTCGCGACGCACTGTCGCATCGCACTGGCATCGGACGCGGTGAGCTCGTGTGGGTGGGTTCCGGCGCGACGCGCGATGAGCTCGTGCATCGCATGCGCTTCATGAAGCCGGAGTCGCCATTCCGTTCGCAGTTCTCCTATCAGAACGTGATGTATCTCGTCGCGGGGCAAGCGGCGGGCAAGGCGGCTGGAAGCACCTGGGACGCACAGGTGCGCGAGCGCATTCTCGTGCCGGTCGGCATGGCGTCATCGGTGACGTCGTACAAGGGCCTGACGGACACGAACGTCAGTGTCCCGCACGGCATGGACCATGACACCGCGTTTCGTCGCCCTGCATTCGATGCCAACAACATCGCGCCGGCGGGTGCCGTCATCTCCAATGCCATCGACATGGCGAAATGGATCCGCTTCCAGTTGAACGACGGCGTGGTGAAAGGGAAGCGGCTCGTAGAGAGCGCGGCGTTGCGAGAAACCCACACGCCGCAGATGCTCGTCGGTCGCGGCAATGCCTTTCCGGACTCACTCGGAGCGCATTTCCCGACGTACGCGATGGGCTGGCTCGTCGAGGACTACCGCAGCAGGCTGCTCTGGCAGCACTCGGGCGGCACCATCGGAATGACGTCTCAGGTCGGACTGCTGCCGGACCAGAAATTCGGGGTCGTCGTAATGAGCAACATGGGTTCGACGTCAGTGCCCAAGCTCCTTCAGGACTACATTCTCGATCGGGCAGTCGGCGCGCCGGTGCGCGACCTCAGTGGCGACGCCTACACGCGGTACGCAACACAACGGCAGCGCGCGGATTCGGTCGCCAGGGCGCAGGACGCGCAGCATCCCGCGACGGCGTTGCCACCCCTGCCCCTGGCCGCATACGCTGGCACGTTCGCCGACAGCCTTTACGGCATTGTCACCGTGGCCGTGAAGGACGGCCACCTCATGCTCGCGCACGGAGAATGGAGTGGGCCGTTGCAATACTGGAACGCAAACAACTTTCGCTGGACGCTCCCACTTACGGCGGCCCTGAATACGCTCCCGGTCAAGTTCGACGTCGCACCGGACAACGCAGTCACCGGCATCTACTTCGGCCTTGGTGCCGATGTCAATCTTCTCGGTCGTGTCGCGGCGCCGCGCATTGATCGTCGCGGAGGTACACAATGAGGACGTTCCTGGCTGGCGTCGCAATCGCCACACTCGCATCCAGCGTCAACGCATCAGCACAGACGAAAGAGCCATACCCCGGCCTTGACGCATACATCACGGAGGCCGCCCGTACGTGGAAGATTCCCGGCCTCGCTGTGGCGATCGTCCGCAACGATTCCGTGCTCTATACCAAGGGCTACGGAACACTGGGTGTGGCCAACCACGCGCCGGTAAACGACAAGACGATGTTCGAGATTGGCTCGAGCTCCAAGTCGTTCACGGCGACGACGATCGCCATGCTCGTCAGCGACGGCAAGATGCGCTGGGACGCGCTGCTCACGGACTATCTCCCCGATTTCCGGATGTACGATCCTGTCGCGAACGCCAGTGTCACCATCCGTGACGCGCTGTCGCACCGCAGCGGCATCGCGCGCGGAGAGTTCGTCTGGGTCGGCGCAGGTATATCACGCGCCGAGGTCCTGCATCGCGTGCGATTCCTGAAGCCCGAGACACCGTTCCGGTCACAGTGGTCGTATCAGAACATGATGTTTCTTGCTGCCGGGGAAGCGGCCGGCAAGGCGGCCGGAACCAGTTGGGACGAGCTTGTGCGCCAGCGGATCTTCTTGCCCCTTGGCATGACGTCCAGCGCTACGACCTACAAGGACTACACGAATACCAATTCGTCCATTGCCCACGGTCTCGATCACGACACCACGTTCATCCGGCCGCGGTTTGATGCCGAGGACATCGCGCCGGCCGGTTCCATTGTGTCGAATGCGGTGGACATGGCGCAGTACCTCCGCTTCCAGCTGAATGACGGCGTCGTGAATGGAAAGCGCCTCGTGAGCAGCGCGGCGCTCCGCGAGACGCATACTCCGCAGATGATCATCGCGAGTGGCAGTGGTGTTTCGGGTGATTCGGCCACGACGCACTTCAACACCTACGGCTTCGGCTGGATCATCCAGGACTATCGCGGACAGCTCGTCTGGCAGCATGGCGGAAACACGACGGGCATGACCACCGCGATGGGCGTGATGCCGGAGAAGAAGTTCGGCGTCGTCGTGCTGAGCAACATGGGACAGGCACCGCTGCCGGAGTTGCTTCGTCAATACATTTTTGATCGCGAGCTCGGTGCGCCGATGCGCGACGTGAGCGCAATTGCATACGCCCGTTCCTTGACGCAGCGCCATCGCGCGGATTCCGTCGCGAAGGCGCAGGAAGCGTTGCGACCTGCTGGTGCGAAGGCGCCGCTGGCATTGGCGGCATACACCGGAACGTTCGCTGACAGTCTGTACGGTAAGGTGAACGTCACGATCAAGGACGGGCACCTCGAGTTGTCGCGCGGCGACTATACAGGACCGCTGAACTACGCGAACTCAACGAACTTCCGCTGGATCATGCCGCCCGCATCGCCAATCGGTGTGCTCCCCATCAAGTTCGAGGTTTCCCCGGACAACGTCGTCACCGGCCTGTACTTCGGATTTGCCAACGAGATCACCCTGCTCAATCGCGTCAACGCCGGACCTGGTGGTCGCGGTGGACGCGGCGCGGGTGTGCCATGATGAAGTACCGTGCATGTCTGATCGTGGCGATGTGCACGAGCACAGCTGCAGGCGCGCAGGGAAATCCGACGATCGACAACTTTCTCGGCCCGGGGTTTCCCGAGGAACTCGTATCGGCAACGAAGGTCGATAGAATTGCCTGGCTCGGAAGTGAGCGCGGTCTGCGCAATGTGTACACCGCGTCAGCGCCAGGCTTCAAGCCGGTGCGCCTCACGAAATTCCTCAAGGACGACGGCATCATCCTGCTCAGCCTCTCCATCTCCGACGATGGCTCTGTCGTCACATTCGTTCGTGGAGAAGGGCCAAACGCAGAGGGGTGGAACTCGAACCCTACCAGCGATCCGAGCGGAGGGCATCGCGACATCTGGGTCGCCAACACGAACGGCAGCAGCGCATGGCGCGTCATCGAAGGCAGCGCACCCTCGCTTTCGCCGGATGGCAAGTCGATCATCTTCGTCAGGGACGGCCAGATCTATCACGCCTCCGTCGCGCGCAAGGGAACGACAGAGCTCGCCGACAGGAACGAGCTGCCATTCATCAAGAGCTGGGGCCGGAATGGTGACCCGCAGTGGTCACCGGACGGCTCGAAGATCGCCTTTACAAGCGTGCGCCAGTATCACTCGCTCATCGGCATCTACGATGTAAAGACGCACTCGGTGCACTACGCATCGCCCAGCGTGGACTTCGATGCGAGCCCAACCTGGTCTGGCGACAGCAGGAAGGTGGCATTCACGCGGCGGCCTGGAACGCCATTTGGCCAGATGGCCAACCCGGGGCTGAGCTTGCGAGGCATAGGCGCCGCACCGCCCGCCGCCGCAGGTCGTGGCGGTCGCGCAGGCGGCGCCGCGGAGGTAGCGCCGGATGGCATCTATCGCGCTGCATTTCGCGGCGGATACACTCTCGCCTTCATGGCGATGGACGTCACGAGCGACACTGCGCGTGAAGTGTGGCACAACGAGCCCAACGCGAAGACGTTTGCCGCCGTCAATCGCATCAAGTGGGCGGGAGACAATCTGATCTTCCCGCAGGAGCCGGAAGAATGGATCCGCTACTACTCGGTGAGTGCGAATGGCGGAACGCAGGCGCCAATCGAACTGACACCAGGCAACGGACAGCTCGAGACACTCGGACTTTCTGCTGACGGCAGGACACTGTACTACGCTAGCAACGTCGGCGACGTCGATCGCCGCCACGTCTGGAAAGTCGCGACATCAGGCGGACCGGCCACACAAATCACCAACGGCAACGAGATCGAGATGTACCCGGCGCCTCTGGCGTCAGGAAAGCAGGTCGCTGTTCTCACCGCATCAGCCACCCGCCCGCTTTCAGTCGGCGTCATCGCAGCGTCGGGCAGCGCCCCAAGAATCATCTACCCGACGCTCGGCAAGGACTTTCCGATCGATGCGGAAGTCGTTCCGCAGTCCGTCGTCATGAAGGCAGCAGACGGCGTTGAGTTCCACAGTCAGCTCTTTCTTCCGAAAGACCTCAAGCCCGGCGAGAAGCGGCCAGCAATCATCTTCGTCCACGGCGGCCCGCCGCGGCAGATGCTGCTTGGCTACCACTACATGGGCTTCTACCACACCGCATATGCGGTGAACGAATGGCTCACGACGCTCGGTTATGTCGTGATGTCCGTCAACTACCGCATGGGTATCGGCTACGGCAAGGCGTTTCGCACGCCGCCGAATTCCGGAGAGCTCGGCAACGCCGAGTATGGTGACGTGCTCGCGGCGGGAAAGTATTTGCAGGGACGAGCAGACGTCGATCCGAAACGACTCGGCATCTGGGGACTGTCGTACGGCGGCATCCTGACGTCACAGGCACTGGCACGGAACTCCGACATGTTCGCCGCCGGCGTGGACATGGCCGGCGTGCACGTGTGGGGCAATTCGCTCGATACCTCGAGTGTCGCCTACAAGGCATCGACCATCTCGGCGATCGACGGATGGAAGTCACCCGTGCTCATCTGGCATAGTGACGACGACCGCAACGTTCCCTTTGCGCAGACCATCGGTCTCGTCGAGATGCTCCGCCAACGCAATGTGTACTACGAGCTGATCGTGAATCCGGACGACACGCACGAGACCTTCATGCACAAACGCTGGCTCTACACATTCAGCAGGATGGAGAGTTTCCTCCAGCGGTTTCTGCGAGACAGGAAGAGCTGATGTCGCCGGATAACAATCGTATCGTACGAGTCGCCTCGGGACAGGGCTTCTGGGGCGACTGGCTCGACGCGCCGCGGCGTCAGGTGGAAGGCGGGCCGGTCGACTATCTCATGCTCGACTATCTCGCCGAAGTCACGATGTCGATCCTCCAGAAGCAGAAGGAACGTGACCCGGCGATGGGTTATGCGCGAGATTTCATCGGCGCGATGGACAGCGTGATGACCGCCGTCACCGATCGAGGCGTAAGGGTCATTGCGAACGCTGGCGGAGTGAATCCCGTGTCATGCGCGCATGCCGTGCTTGCCCTGACGAAGGGCACGGCCGCGGAAGACAAGCTGAGAATCGGTGTGGTCACGGGAGATGACCTGCTGCCTCGCCTCGACGCGCTCATCGATGAAGGGCACCTGCTGGCGCACATGGAGACTGGCGAACCGCTGAGCACCGTGCGCGATCGCGTGCTCTCCGCCAACGCCTACATCGGTTCGACACCAATCGTCGAGGCGCTGGAGCGCGGTGCGAATGTTGTCGTCACCGGTCGCTCGACGGATACCGCGCTCACCATGGCGCCGTTGCGCCACGAATTCGGATGGGGCGCGACCGACTGGGACAAGCTCGCCGCCGGCATCATCGCCGGCCACATCATTGAGTGCGGCGCGCAGTGCAGCGGTGGCAACTGCCTCTACGACTGGAAGAACATTCCCGACCTCGCGAACATCGGCTATCCGATCGTCGAAGCCAGGTCAGACGGCAGCTTCTCCATCACCAAGCACCCGAACACCGGCGGCCGCATCAATGTGCCGAGTGTCACGGAGCAGTGCGTGTACGAGATGGGTGATCCGCACAGCTACATCACGCCCGACGTCGTCGCTGATTTTACCACCATCCATCTCGCGGACGACGGCGAAAATCGTGTGAAGGTGTTCGGCATCAAGGGTAGGGCTGCCACCGACAAGCTGAAGGTCTCGGTCGCCTACCGCGCCGGCCTCAAGGCTGTGGGGACCCTGGTCTACTCATGGCCAGACGCGTTCGAGAAGGCACAGCGTGCCGATCGTGTCCTTCGCGAACGACTCGACAACATGGGCCTGAAGTTCGAGTCGTTGCTCACGGAGTTCGTCGGTGTGTCATCGACGCACGGTCCGTTGACGCCGATGACCGGTGAGGCGCAGGAAGTACAGCTTCGCGTAGGAGTGAGATCGCCGGACCGAAAAACCGTCGAGCGGTTCACGCGTGAAATTGCGCCGCTGGTGTTGAATGGCCCGCCCAGCGTCACCGGCTTTGCTGGCGGCCGCCCGAAGGTCGAGGAGATCGTTGCGTACTGGCCCGCACTCGTGGACAAGTCGGTCGTCCAGACGAGCGTCGAGATACTGCAATGAAGATCCAGCTGATCGACATCGCCCACGCCCGCTCCGGTGACAAGGGCGACACCGCGAACGTCGGCGTCATCGCGCTGAAGCCGGAATGGTATCCCGTTCTCGTGGAGCAGCTCACACTCGAACGCGTGCGCGAACATTTCCGCGGCATCATCACCGGCGACGTCGAGCGCTTCGAGTTGCCCAACCTCAATGCACTCAACTTCCTGCTGCACGGCGCGCTCGACGGCGGTGGCACCCTG
>JBDTXZ010000122.1:0-7777 GCA_040005935.1 bacterium
GCCGAAGGCACGCCAGATGCGCGAGACCGCCGTCTGCGACAACCGGCTTCACTGCGGCTTCCGCAGTCTCTGCTTTCTCTTTGCATCCGCACAAGCCAATCAACAAACAGGCTGTCGGTATGATTCCTACTCCTACGGACTGGCGCGTTCTCATGGTACAGGTACCGTCTGGGTAATCGCGCGCAGCTCCGTGTTCACCGTGAGCAGCGCCGCAAGGTCGTCGATGTATTGGCCCAGCACTTCGCGCGCGCTTCGCCGCGCTTCGAGCACCGCGGGCAATGCGGACGCGCCTTCGCGATACGCGGTGAGCGACCGGTCCGCGACACGTTGCGCGCGAATGGCCAAGTCGCGATCGCGCGCGATCTTCGCAATGAGCTGCTCACGCTCGCGTGCGGCCTCCACGAGACGCTGCCGCACCTGGAGGCGCGTCGCCGAGAGCTGCGCCTGCGCCTTGTCGCGCTCCGCCCTCGCCTCCGCAACCGGCCCCTGGTTTCTGTTGAAGAGTGGTAACGGCACCGAGAGTCCAATGAGCGGGAGGTATCCGGGCTCGCCTCCACCCGGATCTCCAAATTCGACGCCCACGGAGATCGACGGCAGCGAGTAGGTACTTCGTTTCTGGAGTGCGATTCCCAACTCCGCCGCACGGAGCGCGGCTTCGGCGGCCGTAATGCTCGGCGTGCCAACCGACGCGGACAGTGCGCCGCTGTCGGGCACGCGTCGCGGGAGGAGTGTGTCATTCGCCAGGTACACGAGCGAGTCGGCGAGCACGATGGCGATGCTGTCGGCGGGAATTCCCATCAAGGTTTGTACGGTGAGCAGCGCGGTCATGTAGCTGAGCGAATCGTTGGTGGCCACGTTCAGCTGCTGGCCCGCCACGACCGTTGCGAGATCGACGTCGAGATCACTCGCGTCGCCGGCGTCGCGACGGCTCACGGTCATCTTGCGGAGGCTGTCGGCGTCGAGTGCCGTCTGTCGCGACAACCTGAATCGTGCGTCCGCGGCCAAGGCGCGAGTGTACGTCGTATCCACCTCGACGAGCGCCGCGATGCGTTCGGACGCAAAAAGCAATCGAGCCGCACGCGCCGACGCACTGGCCTGGCCGACACGAAGATTACGCGTCCATAGCGCGTCGAAAACCGGGATATCGAGCGTGACGTGCTTTTGTGGAGCGGCCTTGGAATAGCTGGCCGCGAGTGTCGGATTGGGGATCACTCGCGCTGAGAGCAGCCGCGCGATTGCGGCAGCCGTGTCAGCCCGTGCGAGGGCGATACGCGTTCCCGCCGAAAGTGCGATGCTGTCGGCTTCAGCACGTGTCACCTGGCGCTGGCCGTCGGCTGGGACGGCTGTCAGCAGGGCGAGCGCACCTGCAATTGCAATCCGTCGAAGTGGTTGTTTTATGTCGATCACGCGGCAAGGACTGGCGGAAGGCATGTTGTATGGCGCGACCCACGCATTGTGCGTCCGGTACCATGCCGCTCCATATGCACGCGGCCGGTTGGGGGTCATGCGGTAGCTGCAATCAGTTGTTGAAGCCCGTTGGCGAAGAGGGGGAGGCCATCCCAATCTGCCGGAAAGTTGAATTGCAGGTGCTGGCCTGGGCCCTCTGTTTCATGGAGATCACCGGCAATGCGCAACTGCCCGCTGGGGATCGCTTCAAAACGTACGACGTCATTCCCATCGTGCGCCACAAGGCTCGCGGAACCGTTCACGTGTGGGCCAATGCGGTCGAGCGACTCAGCAAACGTCATCAGGGCGTCTCGAGTAAACACGAAGGGGAGCGCGGCTGCGAATGCTCCGGAGCGCACCACGAGAAATGCCGCGATGCAGTCCGGGCGGCCGAGTCGTTGTGCCTGGCGCAGTTCGAGCGTCGCGGTCGGTGTATTGGTGGAGAGCGCGAGGTCGAGGGGCATCTTGCCGAAGTAAGCGCATCGGTCTGCACCGCGACAGGGGACCTCGGCTGGAGATTGGCACGAAAGGAACGAGCCCGTCGGCTTGCTGCCGACGAGCTCTATGCCTGTGTCCTCACGCATCCTCGCTCCAGACGGCGGCGTGCGTGTTGAAACTGCACGTGGCGCGCCAACCCTCACGAAATGGCTCGGCAACAAGCGCTAGTTCGCTTGACGTGCAGAAGACGCGGTGACATCGCCCGTTCGCAGGTATGCCGTATCCATTCGGTCAGCCATGTCCTGGAGCGCCGTGAACCGCGCGGTGAGCGGGACGAATTGCTGGACCATCGGATGTCCGGCGAACCGCTCGACGTGCGCCCATATTGTGGGATCATGTTCGCCGAGCTCGGCGGCGCAGTCCGCCACCATCCACGCGGCCGCGTAGCCGTCCGACTCCTCCAGGCTCGGCAGCACTGCGTGGAATCGCGCCAGCGCTTCGGTGTGGCGCCCCGCCCATGCATCGAGGCGGATTTCGAGCGACTCGAGCAACTCGCGCTTCTGAAACCACCAGTCGTGTCGAGCGCCAAGACGCCGACGTGCCGACTCGAGTGCGTCTTGCGCGCCAATCATGTCGCGCAGGCGGAACGCAGCGAGTCCGGCGCCGGCATACGCGCCAATTGCGATATCGTCCACGCCAAGTTGATCTGCCAACACGCCGGTTTCGCGATAGAGCACCAGCGCCGCTGCGGCGTCGCCGCGCTCCTGCTGGAGATTCGCCAGGTTGTAGAGCGCGACGAGCCGGTTCGCGTTGTTCCGTAACGTCGTATACAACCGCAAGGACTCGGTCAACGCTTCGTGCGCGGCACTGAAGTCTCCGCCGCGCATTCCAAGCACACCCAGGTTTACCAGGGCGCTTGCGGCAATGTCGAGCGCTTTTGCATCCTGGGCGATTGTGAGTGCTGAGCGCAACGCGTCCGCGCTTTCGACATCCTGTCGCACGCGCATTTGCGCATGGCCGAGGGAAAGGTAGGCGCGCGCTTGCATGACAAGGTCGCCGCGCTGCCGCGCGCGCTCAATCAGGCGCTGGAGCAGGCGGACGGCGCTTTCCGTGCGCGACGGCACGAGGGTGAGTGCAAGCCGATGCATGGCGCTGCACGCGAGCGCGTCGTCGCCGCTATCGTCGGCAATAACAAGCGATTCCTCCGCGATGCTGATTGCGTCGTCCATTTGTCCGACACGCGTGAGTGCTTGCACGAGGAGTGACCGCATCTGCACGACGTCGGCCGTCGTCCCCACACGTTGTGCGACGACCAGAAGTGCACGACACTCCGCTTCCGTCTCGCGGGCGCCTTGGCCAAGGCGAACGCGAGCCTGAACGCGGCGCTGGTGAACGGGCAGTGCGCTAGCCGACGTGTCGCTGAAGCCGGGGGTCGCAAGGATCGCGTCGCAGGACCGCTCAACGTCTGCCCAACGACCCGCATGCTCTGCGGCTTGCGCCAGCTGGTCGTGTGTGGCAGCGCGCTCGTCGTCCGTGGCCGCATGCGCGAGTGCGTGCTGCAGAAACTCCGTCGCCTCGTCGAGTGCAAAGAGCGTCATGGCGCTCGCCGCGGCGCGCATGCACCAGAGGTATGCCTCCTTCGAATTCGAACTCCGTGCGTAGTGCGACGCGATGAGGTCCACCGCGTCAGGATTTCGCTCGACGAGGATTTTGGCTATGCGCTCATGTGTCAGGCGGCGGCGCGCCGGGCTGACGGACTTGAATACCGCGTCGACGAGCAGTGCATGGGCGAATTGGTAGGTGTCGTCGTCCTGATCGCGCGCCGGCTCGAGTACGGACGTTGCGAGCGCAGCGTCGACGGCGTCGAGAACATTGTCCGGCCCGGCCCCCGACGCTTCGACGAGCATCGGTAGTGTGAACGTTCTTCCGAGCGCCGCTGCCGTCACGAGAATCTTGAGGGCGTCGGGAGGCAGCCGCGACAAGCGGCGACCAACAAGATCCGTCATTCCAGCGGGCAGCGTGAGGGTGGCGGGAATCGCCCATTCCCACGCCACGCCAGTGTACGTGAACACCTGCTCTTCAACCATCGTACGCATGAGCTGCGTCACGAGGAATGCGTTGCCCTCGGTGTGGCTGAGGACGAAATCCAGCAGGTCATCACCGAGATCCGAGCGATGGAGTGCGCCCTGGAGCCATTCGCGCACCTCGGATGTGGTCAGCCGCTCCAGACGGATTTCACGGACGCGTTCATCTCGCGTGCTGCGTTGCCTGCGTTCGCGCACGATGCCGTACGCCGCTTCCTCGCTGCGAATCGTGAGGGTAATGCAGATGCGCTCCTGCGTGAACTGCGCGAGGATGTACTCGAGTGCGTCCCAGCTGGCCGTGTCGCCCCAGTGCATGTCCTCCAGCGTAATCAGCAACGGCCGCGCTTCGCTCGCGCCGCGCAGGAACGCCACGATCTCCTGCATGAGCTGGTGCCCCTGCGAGGGGTCGATGGACATCTCGCCACTCGAGCGTGCTGCGCCTCCGCGGAGTGCCGGAACGAGGCGACCGAGCAGCGGCCACGCGCGCTTGGGCGCCAGGCCAAGCGCGTGCACGCTGGCAAGCACTTCGGCCCACGGCCCGAACGGCGGGCGACTTTCGCTCTCCATGGCGCGGCCGGTGACAACCACCGCGCCACGCAGGCGACATTCCGGTAGCAATTGGCGCACGAGCGACGACTTGCCTACGCCCGCCTCACCAACCACGATGCGCACCTGCGGATTGCCATGCGCGCCTTGATCCAGTGCGACGACGAGCGAGCGGAGCTCGGCAGCACGACCGACGAAGCGATTGAAGGCCAGTTGTGGCGTCGTTTCGATCCCCGTGCCCGCCGCCACGACCTTGTCGCGCCCCGTGCGTTTTGCGTCGAAGAGCGCGCGATCCGCTGTCGTGAACAATGCTTCGAACGATTCGCCATGCTCTGGTGCCGTGGCGACACCGATGGAGAGCGTCACGGACAGCGACCGGTCGGGATCGTCGTGGAGCGGAATCGACACGGACGCAATTGTGCGGCGTACGGACTCTGCGACGTCGCGTGCGCTGATTGCGTCGAGCCCGGGCAACAGCACCACGAATTCGTCGCCGGCGTAGCGGCCCACGTATTGGCCTGGACGCAGTTCGTCGCGCACGACGCCTGCAACCATTCGGAGCGCATCGTCTCCCGCGAGGTGACCGAAGTGGTCGTTCACCGACTTGAACTGGTCGATGTCGATGACGAGCATCGATACGGGTGCATTGGTACGACGACGCTCTGCAAGCACGGCGGCGGTCACGTTCACGAACGCACGGCGCACGAGCGCGCCCGTGAGGTCGTCGTCCTCTGACACCGTGACCTTGCTCTGCTGCGCGCCGGATTTGCGCATCGGCGTCGCGCGTTGCGTGGATGACGGCGCACTGACGGTGCCTCGGCGGACCAGTTCCTCGAAGAGCGCGAAGAGCCGCGGATCGAACTGCCGGCCGATTTCTCGGCGCATGATTTCCATCGCCTCGAGCTGCGAGAACGCACGCTTGTAGCTGCGCTCCGTCGTCAGCGCGTCGTACACGTCGGCGATGCAGAGAATGCGCGCGGCCTGGGGAATGGTGTCCCCCTTAAGGCCGTCGGGATATCCTCCGCCATCCCAGCGTTCGTGGTGGCTCCGCACCATTGGGGCGACATCCCACGGAAACTGCACATCGGCGAGCAGCTGCTCACCCGCGGCCGGATGCTGGCGCACCAGTGCCCACTCCTGCTCAGTGAGCTTCCCCGCCTTGTTGAGCACTTCTGCTGGGACAATCAGCTTGCCGACGTCGTGCAGCAGTGCTCCAATCCGAAACCAGAACAGTGACGTCTCATCGAGACCTGCTTTCGCAGCGAGCGCACCGGCGAGGTCCGCGACGCGTTCGCAGTGACCTTGCGTATGCTGGTCTTTCGATTCGATCGACTCGCCCCATCTCCGAACGACGTCGAGGAAGTCCCCCTCGAGCCGTGCCATGCGTCGCCCCACGTCGGCGAGTTCGTGTCGCGACCGCAGTAGCGTGAAGCAGGCATGGGCGCGGTTGAGTGCTTGAAGCGTTTCGCGGTTTCGCCCAAGCCGACCGTACAACTCTGCCAACTCACGATTCGTATCGCCCTCGAGTGCCAGATCCTTCGCAGCTGTCGCGATGTCGCGCGCCTTGGTCAGGTGCGCCTCGGCGGAGACGAGATCATCCGTCTCGCGTGCAATGATGCCGTACACCTTCGACGCTTCGCCGTTGGCGCGCGCGTCGTCCAGGTGTTCGGCAAGTGCCATGGCGCGGTCGCAACGCCGCCTGGCTTCTTCGAAATCGCGCTTCTCGATCTGGAGCGCGGCCGTGTTCACCTCGAGTTGCACACGGGTGGACAAGCCGCCCAGCGCATCGGCAATCGTGAGCGCTTCAGCGAACGCGTCTTCCGCAGCCTCGTGACGGCCAAGCGCACTGTTTGCGAGGCCGAGGTTGTTGAGTGCAACGACGATGTTGTCGAGCAGCGAATGAATGCGACCATGCGCGAGTGCCTCCTGGAAATAGCGCAGCGCTTCGCGGAAATCGCCGCGAATGCTGGCCATCGTGCCCAGGTTGGTCATGACGTCGACATGGAGCCGCGGATCGGTGGTGCTTGTTCCGCGATCGAGCGCTTCACGAAAGAGTTGCTCAGCGTGATCGAGGTCGCCCTGACGCCACCGAACGGCGGCCAGCACGTTCAGTGCGTGGCCGAGTGCATGTCGTTCGCTGCCCAGCTCGGCGGTTGCAACAGCGGCGACGGCGCAGTCTTCGGCGGCGGCATAGTCAGTGTCGACTTCGTATGTACGGGCGATCCACCGGAGCAGCATCGACGCCAGGGATGGCGATGGAGCGGCGAGCGAGCGGAGGGCGATCTCGTACTGCGCACGTGCTTCCGCACGGCGGCCGAGCTTGTCGAGCGCTCGCGCCTCCTTGATCAGTGCGTCGACAGACGCGGGTCTGTTAGGGACATCAACGAGGCGCAAGTGCTGGCCTCGCGCCCCGGAACCGCCGTCGGCCATTTGATCCCCGAAAATGGATCCAGAGAAGTGCTTGTCGAGCGCAATGAATGACGCGTCGAGATTTGCGAACGCAACGCAGCAGGCCGGCTCATGAAAGAGAGCCGGCCTGCCGATGCTCAGCTTGAAGCGATGATGTAGCCCGAGTCGCTCAGCTCACGGCTGGCTCGACCGAGCAATATCCAGTTGATCAACATGGTGAAGGCGTTCTTGCGGAACATGGTTGACTCCAGTGGGCGACGATGTGTGAGACACGCCGCGATGTAGGGATCGTTTGCAGAATGACAACCGGGGCCGACGCGGTACGGTTACTGACCGCCTGTGCTGGTGCTGTCTCCCCGCTCCCCAACGGAATAGCCACTGAAGTGCTTGACGCGACGGAAGAGGACGTTGCTCGTGTAGTCGATGTACGTCACGAGTGACGGGTCCACTGCGGACTCATCGACGCAGCGGCTGCTGCTGTTGTCCGGGCAGTAGAGCATCAACCAATTCTTCGCATCTGTTTTGGAGACGTTTGGCGCATACATGTACAGCTGCACGTTCTTGGCTGGATTGAACCGCATCGATGGGTAGAAATTGATGCTCGGGTGCGAGCTCGACGCGTGCTTGATGGTGATCGTGAGCAGCAGCGGGGCTGTCTGCGGCGCGCATCCCTTGTCCCAGTATGCTGCGCCGTAACCCGACGTTCCCAGATGACAGATGGAGCCTGCGGGCATGGACAGGTGATTCGGTCCGAGGTACAGGGACTGGTTTTGGGTAGGATCGACCAAAACCGAGTACGTGCCGTCCGCCACACCGATCAGCGCTTTCGCTGATGCCGATGGGACGAACATGGA
>JBDTXZ010000123.1:0-7739 GCA_040005935.1 bacterium
AGGATGGGGCTCCGGGTCTTTGGGGTGGTCGCTGGTCTCTGGTTCATACGCAAGGCACGCTTGGCGTGGAGCGTGATGAACAAGAGTTAGCAGAGCAGATAGCGCGCAAATGGCTTGATAGATACGGTATTGTGTCGCGGGACTGGTGGAAACGTGAGCGTCCTGCTGTCGGTTGGCGGGAGATCTACCACGAGCTGAAGCGGCTCGAGTTTCGTGGTGAGGTTCAGCGCGGGTATTTCGTGTCCGGGTTGGCGGGCGCTCAATTCGCGTTGCCGGAAGCCGTTGAGTTGCTGCGTGCTGACGGTCCGGAGAGCGAGGAGGCGGTTGTGGTGATGACGCCGTCCGATCCCGCGAACGTGTACACGCTGCCGTTGGCGCCGGGTGTGGAGTCGGATCCCCTCGCGCGGCCGCGTGGCGGGGGGGCGATGGTCGTCACCGTTGGCGGTCGCGTCATTTTGGCGTCAGAAGGTCGCGGCGCTCGGCTCCGCATCCGCGAGGGCGCGAGTTCGGATGACGTGCGTGAGGCGGCCCGCGCGTTGGGCGAGCGGCTGGTTCGGCGGTCTGGGAGCGCGCGTCGGCGAGATGTGGTGGTGGAAACTATCGATGGGGAGCGATCGGCCGGGTCGCGCTGGGCGGATGCGTTTCTGGAGGTAGGCTTTCGCGGGATGGGGAGCGGTTTGCGGTATTTTGCGGGCGTGTAGGCTGGTGGTTTCAACTGCTCCACGAAATCCTCCTTCCTGTCATCCCGCACTCGCGAAGCGAGTGTCGGGATCTACCCATCGCGGCGCTGTGAACTGGCCCGCGCGACGTATGGAGGGATCCGACACGAGCGGTCGCTCCCGCGGGATGACAGTGTGGCATTGCGGCCAGTCGCTGAATTCACCGCACATATTAATTGTAATTTATATGTCACATCAACGCTTTCAACCAACCTTGGGCGACAACATGCTCCGCATCAGAATTCCAGCGTCACGCACAGTCACACTAGGGTTCGCGCTCCTGCTGGTCGTCAACACGCCGCTCGCGGCGCAGGCGACGGCCACAATGCTCGTGTCCGTGCCGGACTCGTCGCAGATCATGTCCATGATGGCGAACTCGATGCGTCTGCTGAAGCCTGCGCAGTTCGTGCTCGATCACCGGACTGATCTCTCGCTTACGCCGGAACAGGTCGGATTCCTGGAGTTCCTTGTCGTCGCGCAACGTGATTCCGCCGCCATCAGACAGGCCCGAAGGATGATCACGCTGCAGGCGTCAGCGGCGAAGGGAGCCATGAACTCTAGCGTCGTCGCCATGGCATGGACCGGGACGATCGACGAGCAGGCAATGAAGGACGTGGCGTGCCAGCAATCCTCAACGCAAGCCGAATCGCTGCTCAACCTGGCGCGCGACCGACATGCCGTCGGCGCAATACTGACACCCGCGCAAATCGCGCAAATGCCAGGTATCGAAGCAGCAGACATCATAAAGGCCGCGAAGCGACCGTAACGGCCGTCGCAACGAAAGCTTTATGGGAACGGACCCGATCCTTGCGACTTCCTTATGCTGCACTCAGTAGGCTACAGGGCACAGTCAGATCGATCACGCCGGGCCCATGCGTTCGCCAGCAGCGGTAGATCTTGTCGGGCGTCGCCGGAATCGCCGTCTCGCGATGAATCTGCATTTTCCTGCTCTTTCCTGTTCTTTCCTGGTCGAAGGCTGGCCCGTTGCCTGACTG
The DNA here is from genome assembly GCA_040005935.1 of bacterium. Taxonomy (GTDB): domain Bacteria; phylum Gemmatimonadota; class Gemmatimonadetes; order Gemmatimonadales; family Gemmatimonadaceae; genus AG11. Next base: position 1,715 of record JBDTXZ010000123.1, read on the forward strand.
TGCCGAGAGAACGAACGGAAGACGGCGAAAAGGACACGTCGCGGCACATTGGGAAAAGAAGTCGCCGTGCGGACGGAAGCATTCCGCGAGCCCAGCTTTCGCGGTGATATCGCGCACTCTGCGGTACCATTCCGGTACTTGATAAAACAGCAAAAACAAACATGACTGACACTGCGCCTCGTCGACCGCACGCGAGCACCACGCGCGTGCCCAGAGCCTCCATGCAAATGGCCATGCCCGAGGGCAAAGAGCCCGCGCCCCTGACGGGGATGATGCGGCTGTCCGACGGCACCATCCACGACATCACGACCCTCGATGATGTCCGAGCGGCCGCCGCGAACACGGAGGCGACCTTCTGGGTGGACCTCGACGTCTCCCGGCCGGAGGAAGCCCTCCTGCTCACGGAGGTGTTCCACTTCCATCCGCTGGCCATCGAGGACGCACTGAGTAGCGCCAGCCGAGTGAAGGTGGATGAATATCCGACCTTTCTGGTGGTGGTGGCGCGGGTGGTCGGCTTCTGCACGACGACGCCGGACCCCTATGATCTCGAGACCGAGAACCTCACTGTGTTCCTGACGGAGAGGGCGCTCGTTACGACGCACCTGCAGCGCCTGCCGGCGACCGATGCGCTCATCGCACGCGTCAAGGAAAATCCGCACCTGCTCGAACCTGGTCCCGCACGCCTCGCACACCTGGTGCTCGACGTCGCCGTGGACGCGTACTTCCCCGTACTGGACCAGCTCGACGAGTTCGTCGATGACCTCGAACAGCGCGTCTTTGGGAAGTTCGACGAAGAGATGCTGCAGGAGATCTTCAAGGTGAAGCGGCTGGTGATCGCATTGCGGCGCTACCTCGCACCGCAACGGGAAGTCCTGAGCGCGCTCACGATGCGCCCGTCGCGCTTCCTGCCGCAGGACGCCCAGCTCTACTTCCGCGACGTCTACGATCACATGCTGCGCATCACCGATGCGCTCGACAGCTATCGCGACCTCCTGAGCAGCACGCTGGACAGCTACCTCACCCAGGTGTCGAACCGGCTGGGCTCAGTCTCCAAGGGCCTCGCCGTGGTGGGATCGCTGAGCGTCCCGTTCGTGGTCGTGGCGGGCGTGTACGGCATGAACTTCGACCGAATTCCGCTCGCGCACCACCCGTACGGCTTCGAGATCATGGTGGCGATCCAGCTCGTGCTGGGGGCGGGTCTGGTGCTGGCGCTGAAGCGGATGAAGTGGTTGTGAACCGTGACCAGTCGCGGTCTTACAGGACTCTCCACCATGGCACGGCCAGCACATCCGGCGCGAGCCATTCGATCGTGCTTCCCGCATGCAACAGCAGCCCCGCGTGCGCTCTCGCGCCATACTCGGCACGAAAGCTCCGCAGGTGCTTTGCATCGGAGAGCCGAGGACGGGTTGTCGCCTTTACTTCGATTGGCAGCAGTCTCCCGCCTGCTTCAATCACGAAGTCGATTTCTTCCCCTGCTGCGGTGCGCCAGTACGTGATCTCCGCTCGTTCCTGCGTCGTATCGCGCCATGCAAGCAGGTCGTGCAACACGACATTCTCGAGGTGAGGGCCTTCCGGTTCGGCGATCCCTGCGAGGTGCAGGGCGACACCAACGTCTCCCCAGTAGAGCTTCGGCGCCTTGATCAGCCGCTTCGTGCGATTCACGGCGTAGGCGGGCAAGCGCACGAGGAGATAGGACGTCTCCAGCAGATTGAGCCAGCGATGCACCGTCGCCTGTGGTAGGGCGATATCGCGCCCGAGCTCGGTCTGGTTCACGAGCTGGCCAATGCGCAGGCAGCTGGCGCGCATGAGGCGTCGGAAATCTGGCAATGAACTGATCGAAGCGAGATCCTGGAGATCTCGCTCGAGGTAGGTCTTCACGTACCCGTCGAACCAGATGGCTCGATCGGCCTGCGACGTGAGCTGCACCGCCGGCGTCGGAAATCCACCACGACGGGCGAGGGCGCGCCAGTCCTCCTTGTCCTCGGGAGCATCGGACAGGAGTCCTGCCCACTCCTCGTGGTCGGAATTGAGGAGCTCGCTCCAGCGCCCACATCGTCCCTGCCCGAGCTGTTCGCGCCGGGTCATCGGCCAGAGCGCGAGGTAGCTAGCGCGGCCAGCGAGGGATTCGGACACCCTGCGCATGAGCAGCAGATTGGCCGAGCCTGTCAGCAGGAAACGACCCGGCGTGCGATCGCGATCGATGGAGCGCTTGACGGAGCGCAGCAGGTCTGGCGCGCGCTGGATCTCATCGAGGGTGACCGGCCCACTTCCACCCACCAGGACGTCGGGGTCATTCTGCGCCGCGTCCATGGCGTCGATGTCATCGAGCGTGAAATAGCGCCGCTGGCTGGGTACGAGTTCCTCGGCGAGTGTGCTCTTTCCGGTCTGGCGGGCGCCCGTCACCACGACCGCTGGCATGACGCGGAGCCTATCAGCAAGGGCAACACTGACAGCGCGCGGAAGAATATTCATGACGTGGATGATAATCATTCACGTCATGAATAGAAAGATGAATCGGACCCACAGCGACTCGGGCGGATGATAATCAGCGCATATCAATAACAATTCATGTTTAAAAATGACGCCAGACAATACCTTGACATCCGACAATAGCCGCCCCACTGTGTTGTCGAATCTCTAGGCACTGGTGTCATGCTCCCACGAACCGACCTCCTTCAGGGCAGCCTCGACCTGCTCATCCTGAAGTCTCTCCTCCTCGGACCTGTACACGGATGGGGAGTGTCCAAGCGCATCCGACAGCTCTCCGAGGATGTGCTCAACGTCAATCAGGGCTCGCTGTACCCGGCGCTCTACCGCCTCGAGGACCGCGGGTGGATCAATGCCGAGTGGGGCATGTCGCCCGAGGGGCGGAAGGTGAAGGTGTATACCCTCACCACCGCCGGACGAGAGCAATACTTCGCCGAACAGGAGCAGTGGCGGCTGTTCTCGGGGGCGGTCGCGCGAGTCCTCGCCGCCACCTGACCGCTTCGTGCCCACGACGCGACGCCTGAAGCGCCTGTACCGCTCCCTCATCCGACGACCGGACGTCGAAGCGGACATGGACGACGAGATGCGCCATCACCTCGAGTTGGAAGCCGAGGAGTTGATGCGCAACGGCGTGCCGGTTGACGAGGCGCGACGTCAGGCAGCAATTGCGTTTGGCGGCGTCCAGCAGCGCAAGGAAGAGGCGATCGAGGACAGCACGTTCTGGTGGCTCGACACATTGCGTCGCGACGTCCGCATTACTGCGCGAACGCTGGTGCGACACCCGACCTTCGCCATCACCGCGACGCTCGCCCTCGCGCTCGCGATTGCCGTCAACACGACGATGTTCAGCGTGCTGGACGCGATGATCAATCCAAAAGTCGGCGCGGCGCACCCCGAAGAGCTCTATAGCATGCGCTATTTCGGCTTCTACGGCCGGCGCCTCGGCCCGACCGCGCCAGACCTGGCGCTCGCCGCAGGGGGGAAAACGTATTCCGACTACACCACTGGCGGATACTACTTCGGCGGTAGCGGAATCATTGAGCGCGGCGACCTGGTCCGACATGCGGACATCTCGACTGTGCGGCAAAACTTCTTCAGCGTCCTTCAGGTCTCGCCGCTGGAAGGCACGCTGACGCCGTCCACCGATCCCGTGCAAGCCTCCGCGACGATCGTCATCAGCGACAGGCTCGCCGCCGAGCTTTTTCGCGCAGGCGAATCCCCCATTGGGCAGTCGCTGGACATCGACGGCAACTCGCTCCGCATCATTGGCGTGGTGCGCTACTACGGTGCGGTCTCCGCGCTGAACAACGACGTCTGGGCCTTTCCAGCGCCGGGTCGGTACATGTCGCCCAATCTGATTCGCTTGCGGCCCGGCGTTGCCGTCGCCGACGCCGAGCGTGAGCTGAACCTGCTCGCCGCCCGCGTCGCGCTCGGCGAGCACGAGGACACGAAGGACGCGCGCTTCGCGCTGAAGTCGATCAAGACGCAGTTCGAGGTGCAGCGATTTCACTACGCGCTGATCGGTGCGGGCATCGCGGTACTGCTGGTCGCATGTACCAACCTCGCCAACCTGCAACTGGCGCGTGGCATCGGACGCGCCAGTGAGCTCGCGCTTCGTTCCGCGCTCGGTGCGTCGCGGAAGCAGATCGTGGTGCAGCTCATGATCGAAAGCGGTGTGCTCACCGTGGGTGCGCTGCTGCTGGCGCTGGTGTTTGCCGTCGGCGGAAACGCGATGATTCATGCGACCATTCCGCCCCACATCGGCCAATACGTGGTGGAGCCGCAATCGAGCTGGCGCATGGTGGTCTTCGCGTCGATCACGGCCGCGCTGAGTCTCGTGATCGTCGGGCTGGCCCCGGCGATTCATGTCTCGCGCGTGGACATCAACTCGCTGTTGAAGAGCCGAGCGGGAACTGGTGCGCATCGCGCCAATCAGCGGACGTATGGCGGCCTGGTGATCGCGCAGATCGCGTTGACACTTCCGCTCGTCTGCGCCGCCGTCCTGCTGTCGCGCTCCGCCGTTCGCATGAGCAGTCCCGATTACCGCATGCGCGAGGAGTACGGCTACAACACGACGCCGCTCATTGTCGCAACGGTGGTCCTGCCGCCTTCGCCGGATGTGGCGACGCCGATCGCCGAGCTCTCGGGCTCCCTCATCAGCATGGCGCGGACGATCCCCGGCGTTGCCGATGCGGCGATCGAGCTCGGTCGCAGCTTCCACAACAATTCACTGGCGGTCGACGACAACGATGGAGCGGTGCGAGACATCCCGAATGCGGCGCTCAGCTACACGGTGGTGTCCCCGTCCTACTTCCGCACGATGGGACTACCGATCGAACGGGGAAAGGGCTTCGACGAAGGCGGACATTCCGAGCCGTTGATCGTGATGGACCGGGGAACGGGATGGTTCCTCTGGCCGCGATCAGCGCCGATTGGCCGTGTGATGAAGCTGGCCGAGTCTCACTACGATGCGCCCTGGATCAAGGTCGTGGGGATCGTCGGCGATAGCCTGAGCGAAGATGCGCGCGACACCCGACGCATGATCGACACGCTGCGGGTGAACAACGTGTTTCGGGTGATGACGCTGACCGACAGCGAACCACCATCCAAATACGCGCGATTCATCAAGATGTACGTCAGGGCTCCGAAGGATCAACAGCGTGTTGCTTCAGCACTGAGACGCAAGCTGCGCGGCATCGCCTCGACCCGGCCGCCGCAGGTGGAGCTGTTAGAGGACTACCGGGGAATTCCCCAGCGCACCGCAGTGCTGCAGTTCATCGCCAGCCTCTTCGGCACCTTTGGCGTGCTCGCGCTGGGATTGTCCGCGCTCGGCGTGTACGGCATTGTGGCGCAGTCGGTCTCCGACCGGAAGCGCGAGGTTGCCGTGCGGATCGCGCTTGGAGCGACACCGCGCAACATCGTGCGTGCCCTCATTCGCGAGGGAAATGTCCTCGTGCTCGCCGGTGTCGCGATCGGCCTCTACATGACGAAGGAGACAATCGGCTGGCTTGGTGAATTTCTCGGCGAAGTCGACCTGGCGAACGCGCTGTTGTTCGGTTTTCTCTGCATCGCGTTGTTCAGCGCGATGGTGCTGTCAGCGTTTGTGCCGGCGTTCAGGGCCACGAAACTCGATCCGATGGAGGTGCTGCGTGCCGAGTAACGTTGTCGTCCTGAGCGGAGCGAAGGACCTGCACCCGCTGTTGCGCTATTCAACGTGCAGGTCCTTCACTGTGCTCAGGACGACAACTCATGGACATTGAGCGCGACCGGCCGTCGAACAGGGGGAAGTACGCGATCGCGGGCGCGGTCGTGACGGCGGCGATTGTGGGCGCGGTGGTACTGACGCGGCTGAAACCCGCTGTGACCACGCTCGACCGTACGAAGCTGACGTTCGACACGGTGAGCGTAGGTGACGTGATCCGCGACGTGAGGGCGCCGGGCACGCTGGTGCCCGAGCATATCCGCATCATCGTCGCGACGACTGGTGGCCGGGTCGAGGCGCTGCCCCTCCGGCCAGGCGCAGCGGTGACACCGGAAA
>JBDTXZ010000124.1:0-7729 GCA_040005935.1 bacterium
CGAGGAGGGTCAGGTCGGTGGTGACCCGGACGCTCTGTTCAAGCAGCGGCAGGAAGCGTTCGGGCGAGTCCATGCGGCGAGCAGGCCCTTATCTCCTTGGAGCCCAGGTTGGCCAGGGAGCGTTTTCGACGGTGTGGATGGCCGTTCACGAAGCGACTGGCCTGCAGGTCGCCATCAAGCTCGCGCGGATCGAGAATGAGACGGCACGCCAGCGTTTCCAGCGAGAGATCACGCTGCTCAGCCGATTGGATCACCCGAACCTCCTGCGCCTTTACGGCGTGGGAGAAACGGACGACGGATTGAGCTATATGGCGCTGGAGTGGGTCGATGGAGGTCTGAGCCTGGAAGGCATGTACGCGCAGCGGTTTCCATTTTCGTGGGTGGAGGCGGCTGAGTTGGGTCGGGCGGTCGCGCGCGGATTGTTCGTCGCGCACGAGCATCACATCCTGCATCGTGACGTGAAGCCGTCCAACATCCTCGTTCCTGGCGGCCGCCTCGCCGACGCGAAGTTGTCCGACTTCGATGCGCTCGGCGATCTGGAACGTGAGAACGAGGAGTCCGGCCGTCTCACACGTTCCGGTATACTGGCCGGTACGCCTGCGTACATGTCACCCGAACAGCTTCGGGGTGCTGCCCTGTCGACGCGGGCCGACATCTACGGACTGGGGCTCGTGATGCGCAACATGCTCTGGGCCCCAGAGGGCGACCAGGATCTTCGGAGCATCTTTGTACGGCGTCTCCGGGTAGAGGAGGAGGTACCGAATGACGACGCGATTCCCCTGGAACTGCGCCGGTTGATTGTCGCCATGCTGCACCGCATACCGGAGGAGAGGCCGGAAAGCGCGGACGTTGTGGCAAATAGGCTGACTTCGATCCTGAACGTTGCCGGGCAGGCACGTTCCCATCGCGTTGGTGGTGGGGTTCCCGAAGGCCGCGCCACGTATGCAGAAATCCCAGGCAGTATGGCGCGTGGCACTCGAGTTTTGGACGCGTCACTGCAGCCGCCCACATTCGACACGCCTGCCGCTCCGGCCGTCGGTGACGCGCAGCCCCGCACGTCGTCGCGCGTCTGGGCGACCGCGCTGGTGGCGCTCGCGTTGATACTGATCGCCACGGTGGTCTGGCAATCGACGGGTGCCATCCCGAATCCAGGGGTCGGCCCGGGCGCCGCGGAAAATACCCTCATGCCCCGAAGCGCAATCGCTCAGGGCATCGGCCTCATGCTCGCTGGATTGCTTGCCGGCACGCTGATCGGCCGGGCCATCGACGACAGGAGAACGGCGCTGGAGCGTCAGGTGACGTTGGCACTCACTGGGAGCCGTGACAAGCTGAATCTCACGCGAACAATGATCCTGACCGTCGATGCGATCGTGCAGCAAACCGCAAAGCTCGACGTTCAGTTCCTGGGCGCCACCATCATCAGCATGGTCGGAGAATACAACGAGGCAAAGGAATCGTCGGACAAGCAACAGGCGCTCGTGAGAGCCACGGAGCTGCTCGAAAAGTTGTTGGAGAAGTCGTCGCCGTGGTACGTCCGCAACAGCAAATGGATCGTCGCGGCCGCATCGCTCGTCGGTCTCGTCAGCGGCGCGTCGAAGCTCGTGGGTGATCTGGGCAACCTGTTTCGCTAGACATGCGATAGCTCGCCTATTGCGTCGTCACGCACGTCGCTACAAAGCCTCCGTCGCTGGGGTGAGCACTTCGCGCACGGCGGCCAAGAGATCGTGCACCGTCCAGGGCTTCGCGAGAAACGGCACGTCGACTGGCCCGGGAAGATCCATGGTCGCGGCATCACCTGAATAGCCACTGGTCAGCATCATCAGTACGCCAGGGCGTTCGCTGTTGATGACCTCGAACATTTCCTGCCCGCACATGTGAGGCATGATCGCGTCGGACACGATGAGATCGATGACGTCGGCGTTCTCGCGCCACGTCTTCAAGCCTTCGCGCCCATCGCACGCCGTGAGCACCTGATAGCCGCGGCGGGCGAGCGCGCGCGCCGCCACTGCACGAACGCCGCTTTCGTCCTCCACGAGGAGGATTGTTTCATGTGCCTTATCCGGCGTGCGACGCACCTCGTACGGCGTCGCGACGACAGGCTCCGTGCACACCGGGAAATACAGCGTGACCGCGGTGCCAGCGTTCGGTGTACTCGACACCGCGATGTATCCGCGATGCTGCTTCATCAATCCGTACACCATCGCGAGGCCCAGCCCTGAGCCGTGCGCGTGTGCCTTGGTGGTAAAGTATGGTTCGAAGATGCGCGCCAACGTCGTCGCATCCATGCCGACGCCTGTGTCGGTCACCTCGATCTTCACGTACTCGCCCGGCGTGCCCCACCCGTTCTCGGCGAAGTGCGCATCATCGAGTGCGGCGACGCGCACCGCGATGCGAATCCGACCGCCGTTTGGCATGGCATCGCGCGAATTCGTGGCGAGGTTCAGCAGCATCTGCTCCACGGAATTCGCATCCGCCGAGGCAGCCGGTTCGTTCTCGCCCCTTTCCACCTCAACATCGATGTGCGTCGGCAGCATGTGTCGAATCGTGTCCGCAAGCGATGACACGAGCGAGCCAAGCTGCAACCGCTTGAGGATGAGGCGCTCGCGACGGCTGAAGCCGAGGAGCTTTCGAATCATCGCCGCGCCACGATGGGCTGCCGATTGCGCTTGCGTCAGGTCAGTGGCGCTCGGCGAATCCGCCGGGAGCGTCGTGACGGCGAAATCGACGTGCGCCATGACCGCGGTGAGCACGTTGTTGAGATCGTGCGCGATGCCTCCGGCCAGTTGGCCAATGGCTTCCATCTTCTGCGCTTGACGTAAGCGCTCTTCGAGATCCCGGCGCTCCGTGACGTCGGTGATCACGCGCAGCGACGCACGCCGATCGGCGAACGTGATGTCGTGCGACGCGATCTCCACCTCGATCACGGTGCCGTCCTTCGTACGGTGGCGGCGCATGCTGGAGTCGCTCGACGCTGCCAGCGCGTCACTTGCGGGCGCATCCGGCACGCCGACGTCATGCAACGTCATCGCGAGGAATTCTTCGCGCGAATATCCGTAGTGATTCACCGCCGCCTGATTCACGGCGAGGAACGCGAGCGTCTCCACGTCGTACACCCAGACCGGTTGCGGATTCGCGTCGAACAGGCCGCGGTAGCGTTCTTCTGAGGTTCGGAGCGCGGCCGTACGTTCGTCGACGAGGGTGGTGAGTTCGCGCGCACGCTGGCGGATTTGGTGCGTGCGCAACCGCACGATCGCCGCCGCCGTTGCGAACAGGCCCAAGCCAACGAGCAGCTTGAACCAGAACGTTTCGATGAAGTGCGGTTGCAATCGGAATGCGAACGACGTCCCAGCGAGGTTCCACACGCCGTCGCTGTTCGTGGCCAGCACCCTGAACTGATATCGTCCCGCTGGCAACCCGGTGTAGTACGCGACGCGGCGGTTGCCCGCATTTACCCAATCCTTGTCGAAGGGCTCGAGCTTGTAGCGGAAGTTGACGCGCGCCGGAATGAGCAGGCTTGTCGCGGTGTATCGAAACTCCAATCGCCCTTCGCCAGGCGGAAGCGCCAATCCGTCCTGCTGTTGAATCTCCTTGCCATCGAACAGCACACGTTCGACATGCACGGACGGTAGTGGCGAATTGCGACGCTCGTGGTTTGGATCCACAACCACGAGCCCCTTCATGCTCGGATACCAGAGGCGTCCATCAGCGCCCTTCCAGCTCGAGTTGCGCCCGCCGCCATTGAATTCAGTTGAGCGCAGTCCGTCGAATTGGTCATACCGGCGAACATCCACTGCGGTATGCTTCCCATCCGCGGCGTCGAGCAGTTGTTGCTTTGACGCGCTGTACAGACCCTGACTCGATGAGAACCAGAGGCGTCCGTGATCATCCTCATTGATCGACAGGAGGTCGATCATCGGAACCTGCGAGACGGGGAGACTTGCAATTCGCCCGTCGTGAATCAGGTCGAGCCCGCCCATCGCGGTGCCGACCCACACACCGTCGGGGCTCGCGTACAGCGCTTCGATTGCGTCGTGCGACAGTCCGTTCCTCACGGTGAACGGCGTGAATCGGCCATCGCGAAAACGGATCACGCCTTCGCCGATCGTCCCGAACCACAGCGTTCCATCACGTTCCTGGCAGATGGTCCACACACGCGCCGTTCGGGTTCCCGCTTCGCTCGAGAACGAGTGAAACACGCCATTGGCGTAGCGAAACAGTCCGAAGGCACCGCCGATCCACAACGCCCCATCGCGGTCTTCGAAAAACACTGAGGCTCTACCAACCGGCAGATGGTTCAGCGCCGCAAGGTTTTCCCACGCGCCTGTGCGACGCCGGAAGGTGCCGCTGTCCGTACCCACCCATAGCGTGCTGTCAGCCGCTCGGAGCATCGTGTACAGCTTCCGGCCCGGCAGTCCATCACTGGCGTTGGTGACATGTCCGTCCGACAATCGCGTCATACCACCGCGCTCCGCACCGCTCAGTATGGAACCGTCGCGATCCGCATAGACAGACCAAATCTGATCGGCGGGCATGCGCTCGGGTGAGCCATACACTGCGAATTTCGCGTCGCGGAAACGGTTGAGGCCACCGTTGCGCGTGCCGATCCACAGGCTGCCTTCTGCATCTTCCAGCAAAGCGGTGACGTCATCGCCAACCATGCCGTTCGCGCGAGTGAATGCCTCGAATTGCGCGCCCGCCAACCGGGCAACTCCGCCCTCCGCGGTGCCGATCCATACTCGATCGTTCCGGTCTCGCAGGATCTGTTGCACTCTCGACGTGGGTACGCCATCGCGCTTGGTGAAGCGCGTCACCTCTTGCCCAACAACGCGAACCAATTCGCCGGTCAAGCCAATCCACAGCACACCGTGGACATCCAGTAGCAATGCACCAACCGCATCATCGATTCTGCCGGTGGGCGACTCCCACCGGGTCAACCGATTCCCACTCCACGCGAACATGCCCAGATCAGTGCCGACCAGCAACGTTCCGTTTGCCAACTCAGCGAATGCTCGCACGGGCGCGCCAACTCCGGGTACTGGACGGAACGCGCCATCGATCAGCTTGAACAGCCCGCCTTCTGTGCCGGCCCACATTGTCCTGTCGCGCGTCTCATAGAAGCGGCGCACCCCTGGAGCGGGGAGGTCCCAGCCAACGGCGGTGATCGCGCCGCCAGTGAGGCGGCTCGCGCCGGACAGGCCGTCGCCCATCCACAGCGTCCCGCTTCGGTCAACAAACAACGCAGTAACGTCCATCGCCTTCAGCGCCGGGGTGTTGCGCGCATTGAACGTCGTGAACGTCAGGCCGTCGAACCGCGTGAGGCCGAGTTGCGTGCCAATCCAGAGATACCCGTCGCCCGTGCGCGCCAAGGCGTTGACGAGCGATTGTGGCATCCCTTGCTCGACCTGCCATGTGTCGAGTGCGTACTGGCTGATCGCTTTTTGGGGATCCAGGCCGCTCGAGACGGTCTGCGCGTTGGCAGACCACGCGAGTGCGAGCGCAGCCATGGCAACCAGGCGACGCATCACGCGGCGCGGCCGCGAACTAGTGCTCGTCCTATTGGTGGAGCACGGCATCCTGACTGCGTCTCCTCGCACGTTTTGCTCGACTCGAGATCCTCATGCGCGTCGCCCGTTCGCTTGGGCTTCTACGCTCGAGGGGCGCTCTGGTGATTGGCGATCGGACACTGTGTCCATCATCCAGTATCGGCCCCCGTCGCCCGCGCTTGACCTTGAGATTGAGGAATGCGTCGATCCCCAGTCGCCCGCCTTCGTATCCGTGGCCGCTGCCCTTGATGCCGCCAATGCCCACGTCTGGCGGTACGCCGCGCAGTTCGTTCACGCCCACACTGCCCACGTCCAGCGCTTTCACCGCCGCATTGGCAGTGCCGGTGGAACGCGCGAAGACGTATGCGGCCCAACGCTTCAGGGCCACACTGGCGTGCCACGCAAAGGAGTCCACCGCGCGGCGACTCGCTTCTCGACTCCGCGAGTGTCTTTCCCTGCTCGCGCGTCAGTATATCGCATGCCCCATGTCCGCCCGTTCCCGGCCGGCGTTTGACCGCTGATGATTTATACTATATGTTCATGTCATGTATGAAATACGGGACGTACATCGGCTCGTCCACGAAGCGCGCCAGCAGGCGTACCTGACGCAACGCGAGCTTGCAGAACGGCTCGGTACGTCGCAGTCGGCCATAGCGAAGCTCGAACAAGGCGCGACAAACCCCACCGTCAACACGCTTGCGCGATGCGCAGCAGCGGCCGGTTTTGAATTGCGCATCGAGCTGGTGCCCCTTCCAGCGCCCGATCCGGTGGTCGCCCGTTACAAGCAGGACGTCGATCGCACTCTGCTGCGGGCGAACCTTGGAAAGACGGTCGACGAACGCCTGCGCACTCTTGCTGAGTGGCAGGTTGCATCGCGTGAACTCCAGCGCGCGGCGCGCGCGGTCACGAGACGCACGTGACAGAACTCGAACAACTGCTTGCCGCGCTTCACGACTCTGGCGTCGAGTTCATCATCGTCGGTGGTGTTGCAGCGCGCGCGCATGGCTCTGCGCGGCTAACCGATGACGTCGACATTTCCTACTCGCGCACTCCCGCCAATCTTGCGCGAATCGTCGCGGCACTGGCGCCAATGCAGCCGTACTTACGTGGCGCGCCGCGAGGGCTGCCCTTCGACTGGTCGGCCGCAACGTTGCGCGCAGGATTGAACTTTACACTCACCACGAGCCTGGGCGCGATCGACCTGCTGGGTGAGATGACGGGCGGCGGCGGATACGACGACCTACTGCCTCACGCGCTTACACTGACGATCTTCGGACGGGCGACACACCTGCTCGACCTCCCTTGGCTCATTCGCGTAAAGCGCGCGGCCGGCCGCCCCAAGGATCTTGAAGTCATTGCCGAACTGGAGGCGCTTCAGGAAGAGATCGACGTAGGGTTGTCGTACTGAGCGGAGCGAAAGACCGGTGAGTTCAACTGGTGGCGGCAACGCAGGCGCTCTAGCCGAGGATCCGCGTCGATCAGGACGACAATCTTATTTCGCGGGCTCCATCTTCCAGAACGCGATTCCACCCGCCTGCTGGCCAACGTCCACAGTGCTGACCTTCGCGAGAGCGCGAAGGTCATACACATCGACCTTGCCCGGCGCCGCCCCAACACCCTCGCTACTCACGAACGCATACCGCGAGTCCGGCGTGACCGCGACACCATTCGCCACCGTCGACGAATTCTTCAGGCGCGCCAGCGATTGCCCCGAGCCGAGGTCGATGATCTCGAACATCGCACCCTGCTTCAGCGTCGCGAGCAACAGCTTTCCATCCGGCGTCACCGCAAGGTTGTATGGCCCGCGACCCATCTTGATGTGGCGGCTGATCGCCCACTTCGCACGATCGACTTCGATCACCTCATCGGCCTTGTTGCACGCGACGAACACCGACTTGCCGTCCACCGATGGCTGCGCCCACGTCGGAGAGCAGGAGTTCGGCGCCATGACGTGCTTCATGCCGTTGTAGCCGACGTCGGCGGGATCGACCTGCGCCTTGCCAGCTGGCGTCGGTGCCATCTCCATCGCATGCGCCACATGCTCGTCGAGCGCGGGAAGCGGCCCCTCCTTTCCCTTCGCCAGTGAAAATCGGCGCGACACCTTGAACGCTCGAGCGTCGATCTCGACGAGCTGGTCATCCATCATGCAGCCCGAATACTGAAACGCGCCGCTCGGATCGATGCGG
>JBDTXZ010000125.1:0-7626 GCA_040005935.1 bacterium
AGTCGACGGCGAAGCTCCTGACGGGCGATACGCCCAAGGTGACCTTTGCCGACGTCGCGGGCGCGGACGAAGCGAAGCAGGAGCTTCAGGAAATCATCGAGTTCCTGAAGGACCCGCAGAAGTACACGAAGCTCGGCGGTCGTTTGCCGAAGGGTTGCTTACTTGTTGGGCCGCCGGGCACTGGCAAGACGCTCCTCGCGCGCGCGGTCGCCGGCGAGGCGGGGCGTCCGTTCTTCTCGATGTCCGGATCGGACTTCGTGGAGATGTTCGTTGGCGTGGGCGCGTCGCGTGTGCGCGACCTGTTCGAGCAAGGAAAGGCGCACGCGCCGTGCATCATATTTATCGATGAAATCGACGCGGTGGGCCGTCACCGTGGTGCCGGCCTTGGCGGCGGTCATGATGAGCGCGAGCAGACGTTGAATCAGCTGCTCGTCGAGATGGATGGCTTTGAATCCAATGAGGGCGTCATCCTCATTGCGGCGACCAACCGTCCTGACGTGCTCGACCCCGCGCTGCTGCGGCCTGGCCGTTTCGATCGCCAGATCGTTGTGGACGCTCCCGACCTTCGTGGTCGCGAGGGCATTCTGAAGGTCCATTTGCGCAATAAGCCCGTGGGCGAAGATGTGGAGATCACGACGCTTGCGCGGGGCACTCCGGGCATGGCGGGCGCAGACCTCGCCAACCTTGTGAACGAGGCGGCGCTGCTTGCCGTGCGTCGCGAACACGACAAGATCTACATGGACGATCTTGAAGAGGCCAAGGACAAGGTCATGCTTGGTGCCGAGCGCAAGTCCATGGTGATGAAGGATGAGGAGCGCCGGCTGACCGCGTATCACGAAGCGGGTCACGCGCTCTGTGCCATGAAGGTCATCGGCAACGATCCGCTGCATAAGGTGACCATCGTTCCACGTGGCCGCGCCTTGGGCCTCGCCTTCACGCTGCCGGAAGATGATCGCGTCTCGATTACTCGTCTGCAGCTCGAAGCGATGCTGGTGATGACGTACGGTGGACGCACGGCAGAGGAACTCGTCTTTGGATATGACCGCGTAACCACGGGCGCGTCCAGCGACATCCAGAAGGCCACCACCATCGCACGCCGGTACGTGACCCAGTGGGGATTGTCCGACGCGATTGGGCCAATCCTCGTTGGCGACAACGAACAGGAAGTCTTCCTTGGCCGCGACATCCAGAGCCGTCGCGAAGTGAGCGAACAAACGGCACAGCTTGTTGACGCCGAGGTGAAGCGGGTCATTACCAAGGCGTACGATCGGGCAAAGGCGGTGCTCGCGGAGAATATCGACCTGCTTCACACCCTTGCTGGCGCGCTGCTCGAGCGCGAAACACTGACGGCCGAAGACATCAAGATGATTGGGCGCGGCGAGTCGCTCCCTCCGCGGGTGAGTGGGATTCCACTGGTGCCGGCTATCGCGCCGGTCGTGCCACCGGCACCTCTACTCGAGCCGCGGCGGAAGCCACTGTTGGGAGGACCGGAGCCGAGCCCGGCCTGAGGCTGAAGTGAACGGTGAACGGTGAACGGTGAACGGTAGGAGCGTTTGCAGTTTCCGTTCACCGTTCACCGTTCACCGTTCACATGCAGTTACCTTGGTTGCATGTCCAATTCCTGGAGTGTCCGCGGCCGCACGGTGACGCTCGATCACCCGCTCGTCATGGGGATCGTGAATGTCACGCCGGACAGCTTCAGTGATGGAGGAAGCTTTTTCTCGCCAGCGGCCGCACTGGCGCAGTCGGCCAAGCTGCTGACCGAGGGCGCTGACATTCTCTGCATCGGCGGCGAATCGACACGGCCGCAGGGCGCGGAGCCTGTTCCCGCGGACGAAGAGATGCGGCGCATTCTTCCCATCGTGCGCGCATTGGCCGTCGAGCGCCCTGAGGCGCTGCTCTCGGTGGATACCGTCAAGAGTTCCGTGGCGGAAGCGGCGATTCTCGCGGGAGCGCACATCGTGAACGACGTCTCCGGCATGAGGCTCGATCCGGAGATGTTGTCCGTTTGCCAGCAATACGAAACGGGCGTCGTGTTGATGCACTCGCGCGGTGGGGTGGAGGACATGGCGACGTACGTGCATGCCCTGTTCGCAGGAGATCCACTGGACGAAGTGCTCAGCGAATTGCGCGATCGTGTCGAGCGTGCACTCGAGCAGGGGATCAAGCGCGAACGTATCGTCGTCGATCCAGGAATCGGGTTCGGCAAGCGAGGCGCACACTCATTGCGGTTGCTGGGATGCCTCGAGCGCCTGGCTGCGTGGGGCTTTCCCGTGATGATCGGTGCGTCGCGCAAGCGCTTCATTGGTGAGATTACGGGTGTCATCGAGCCGCGCCTCCGCGTACATGGAAGCGTTGGTGCGGCCGTGGCGGCATATGAGCGCGGCGCGAGCATTTTCCGCGTGCACGATGTTGCCGCAACCCGTCAGGCGCTCGACGTGGCTGCCGCGATTCGCGCGGCGGGCCGAACGTGACCGAATTCGAACAGCTACGGCTGCTGCATCCAGGCTGGCGCGACGCCCTCGAGATCCTCATCGTCGCGTATGTGCTGTATCGCGTTCTGCGGATGTTTCGCGGCACCCGCACGTTGCAGATCGTGACCGGCATGGGGATCCTGCTCGCTGTTTACGCAGCGTCGTGGTTGCTCAAGCTCGAGATGATCAGCTACCTGCTCGGTTTCGTATTTCAGTACGGTGCCATCGCGCTGCTCGTCGTGTTTGCACCGGAGCTTCGTGCAACGCTGGCACACCTTGGCCAGGCCCGCTTTGCCCAAGTGTTCCAGGATATGGAGCCGCGCGAAGTCGCTGAAGAAATCCATGAGGCGGTGGAGCGCCTGAGCCGATCGGGGATGGGGGCCATCGTGGCACTCGAGCGCGACGTACCGCTCGATGCATACGCCGAATCTGGATCACGCATTGAGGCGAAGGTGTCGGCGGACCTTCTGCTGACGATCTTCACGCCGTATTCGCCGCTGCACGATGGTGCTGCGATCATTCGCGGCGACACGATCATTGCGGCAAGCTGTATCCTGCCGCTGTCACAGAAGCCACTTGTCGATCGAGCGCTCGGCACCCGGCACCGCGCCGCACTCGGGCTGAGCGACGAGACGGATGCCCTCGTGATCGTCGTGAGTGAAGAACGCGCGACCATTTCCGTGGCGGAGCGGGGCCGCTTGTGGCGCGATCTGGCGCCATTGGAGTTGCGGGCAGTGTTGGAGGGTCGTTCGCCAGTCCGCGACGACCTCCTGCCCGCGGGAGTACCGAGCTGACGGCACGCCGAGCCGAGTGGTTCGTCGGCGGCGCGCTGCTCCTCGTGTATGTCACCACGATGGCGCCGGGCGTCACCTTCTGGGATGCGGGCGAGTTCATTGCGGCCGCACACAGCTTCGGAATCCCGCATCCTCCCGGTACACCCCTCTTTGTTGCCTTGGGACGCGTGTGGACGCTCGCTCTCGGCGGAGTGTTGGGCGTCGCACGCGCCTCGAACCTGCTCTCTGCAGTTTGCACCGCCCTTGCTGGCGTGTGCGCAGTGTCGCTTGTGGTGCGCGACGGCGGGCGCGCGCGAGACGTGGCGTGGGGTGCCGTTGCGGGCGCGTTGTGTGCAGGCCTCATGTCGAGCGTATGGGCAAACGCCACCGAGACCGAGGTGTATGCCGTTTCGCTACTTCACGTCACGGTGATGCTGGTCTGTGCGCAGCGCGCTTCCGAGGAAATTGTTGGTCGCGACGAACGCTGGTTGCTCTGTACGGCCTATCTCATCGCACTGGCACCGGCGGTGCATTTGAGTGCGCTCGTCGGCGCTCCCGCGGCAATCGTGATGGCGTCGCGATCGCGTGACTCGCGCTGGTGCGTGGATCGCGTGCTGCTGCTTGGTGGTGTGCTGGTTGCGACCGCCGGAATGGGGCGGATGTCGTTTGCGCTCGTTGGTGCAGGCACATTGATCGGCGTAGTTTCAGCTGTGTTGCGTGTCCGAGCCAGACGTACCGCAGAAGACGGGAACGCGGCGAACGCCAGGACGATTCCTACGTTCCTTACGGTTGTCGTGCTCGCTGCGATCGCCTCGAGCGCCGTGTTCATCATGCTCCTTCGCGCGCAGCACGACCCCTCGGTGAATCAAGGGAACCCGTCCACGCTCTCGACCTTGGCGGACGTCATCGCGCGCCGGCAGTACGACGTGGCGCCAATGTGGCCACGACGCGCGCCTATTTGGCTTCAACTGGCGAACCTCGCACAGTACGCCGATTGGCAATTTGCGCTCGCGTGGGGACGCGGGATTTTCACGACGCCCGCGCGCGTCGTCGTTACAGCCGCGTTCCTGATTGTTGGCGGATCGGGATGGCGCGCCATGCGGCGCGACGTCCCCAAGACGGCGGAAACACTCGCCGTCCTGACGATTTGCGGCACGATCGGCGTGTGCGTCTATCTCAACCTCAAGGCAGGCGCGACGCTCGGCTACGGCTTCGTGCCTGGCGACGCACACGAGGCCCGCGAGCGCGACTACTTTTTCGTCCTGGGTTTTTGGGGTTGGGGCCTGTTCGCTGGTTACGGCGCTCTCGCTTTCGTGCGGTCGCGGCGGTGGCCAGCGTGGACCGCGATCACCGTGGCTCTCGCTCCCGTTCTCGGAAATTGGGCCGCAAACGACCGGCCTCGCAGCGAAGGCGCCACGGCGCCACGGCAAGTGGCGCTCGCGTTGCTGGAAAGCTCGCCGCGCAATGCCGTGCTGTTCGTGTCTGGCGACAACGACACGTACCCTGTTTGGTACCTGCAATTCGTCGAAGGCGTGCGCAGTGACGTGACGCCGGTGACGCTCCCGCTGTTACCCGCAGATTGGTATGCCGACGAAATCGCGCGGCGCACCGGACTGCGCTGGCCGGCGAGTGAACACGTGGATGGAGCGAAATGGCAGCACGAGGAGCGGGCGGCATTGATCGCGCGGTCGGCGCGGCTCGCGGGACGCCCCGTCGTCGCATCGACGGGATTGCAGTCGAGAGAGCGAGCGCTGCTTGGGTCAGCCTGGCGGCTGAATGGCGCCGTGTACGTGTCTTCAGCGGCTGCAGATGGATCCAATGTCCCGCCGGCAATCGACAACCTCAGTGCTCCGAGCGGTTGGCAGCCAATTGGCCGCGCTGACGCACGCAAAGCTCGGCTTCCCGACGACGTCAGCACTGTCATGCTTAGCCTGCTCGACTGCCCGAGGCTTGCCAGGCTTCCAGCCGGTCCTTCACCGTCACGAGACTCGCTTGAAGTGAGGTGCAACTTCCGGTAAATTCTCGTGTTATGCCTTTTCAGGACCTACTCGCCCGGCTTGCCGAGGTGAGGGCGCGAATCGAGCTGGCGCGGGAGCAGGGCGGGCACGGCCAAACGGTAACAATCGTCGCGGTGACGAAGACGTATGGTCCGGATGCGCCGGTCGCGGCGTGGGACGCTGGCCTGAAGGACGTTGGCGAAAACAAAGTGCAGGAAGCGGCGCCCAAGATGGTGGAAGTCGGCGTGCCACTTCGCTGGCACATGATCGGTCACCTTCAAAGAAACAAGGTGAAACAGCTGGACGCGTTCCACCTGGTGCATTCGATGGACAGTGCTCGGCTGGCGGACGCCTTGGCGTCCTACGGGCTGTCACGCGGTCGACCGGTGGAGGTGCTTCTGCAAGTGAATGTGTCTGGCGAAGGCGCGAAGGGCGGTTATGAACCCGCGGACGTGGAGCGGGAGGCAGCGAGGCTCAAGGGGTTTGAGGGTTTGGTTGTCCGAGGCGTGATGACGATGGCGCCGCTCGAGGCCAGCGAATCAATGCTCAGGAGTGTCTTCAGTGGGGCACGTGAATCAGCGGCATTGCTGTCCGCCGCAGGGCATCCGGCGACTGAATTGTCGATGGGGATGTCGGGCGATTACGAGGTCGCGGTAGAGGAGGGCGCCACTCTGGTGCGCCTCGGAACCGTGCTGTTCGGAGCGAGATCCGCCTAATGGACGAGACCTTTCATCTCACGCCGCTGGACGTGCGGCGCTACGACTTTGGCAAGAAGTTTCGCGGTTACGACGCCGAGCGCGTGGAGCAGTTTCGCGAACAGGTGGCCGAAGAACTCGAGCGGCTGACTCGCGTGTCGCAGGACCTTGAGCAGAAGGCCAAGGGCTTTCACGAGCAGCTCCGCGCGTTTCGCGAGCGAGACAAGGCATTGAACGACGCGCTTGTTTCAGCACAGCAGCTTCGCGCTGAGATCCGCGAGGGGTCCGAGCGTGAGGCAGCGCTCATCATTCGCGAGGCACGCGCCCAGGCCGAGAGCGAAATCGAGCACGCCCGTGGCGAAATCAGGAAGCTCGAGCTGCATCTCGCCGAGCTCGATCGCGCACGCAGAAATCACCTCACGCAAATGCGCGTCGCGGTGGAGCGGCAGCTTGCTGAAATCTCGGCAGCGGAGAACGCCTCGAGCCCGGAGCCCTCGACACTGTCGCGCGCCGGTGGGGCGTTCGTGGACAGCGGAGTGGCGGAAGAAGCATGACTGGTACGATGTCCGCGCTGCGCACTGAGATCGCAAGCAGCCACACGTTGGAGGCCGTCGAGGCCGCCGCGGCGGTTGTTCGCGCGCGTTTCGGCACCACGCCGAGCGTCGCGATCATCCTCGGTACGGGCCTCGGCGGACTTGCCAGCCAAATCGACGTTGAGGCGTTGGTGCCGTATGAGGACATACCCGGCTTTCCGCTTTCGACAGTGGAGAGTCACGCTGGGCGCCTGTTGATCGGCTGGTTGGCCGGCAGGAAAGTCGTCGCGATGCAGGGCCGCTTCCATCGCTACGAGGGGTACACGTTGCAACAGGTGACCTTTCCTGTGCGCGTGCTGCATGCGCTCGGCGCGGACACGTTAATCGTGTCCAACGCCTGTGGCGGAATGAATCCGTGGTGGCAAGCGGGCGACCTGATGTTGATCGGCGATCACATCAACTTTCTCGGCGACAGCCCGCTCATTGGTGCAAACGACGACCGGCTTGGCGCGCGTTTTCCCGATATGTCTGCACCGTACGACGAGTCGCTGCGTGCAATCGCGCGCACTGTCGCGGCCGAACAGCACACCGTTTTGCGCGAAGGCGTGTACGTCGCAGTGGCCGGTCCCACGTTGGAGACGCGGGCCGAATACCGGATGCTCCGCGCGATTGGCGCCGACGTCGTGGGCATGAGCACCGTGCCAGAAGTCATTGTTGCAGTACACGCCGGCATGCGTGTTCTCGGCCTGTCGATCATCACCGATCAGTGTTTGCCGGACGCTCTCGAGCCGGCCGATTTGGCAACGATCATTGCGGCTGCGGGTCGCGCTGAGCCAAAGCTGACAGCGCTCGTGTGCGGCATCCTGGAGCGCTTGTGAGCGCGACACCAGTGGATCAGCCGCGCTTCGCGCTCATGCCTGCCGATCAACCGGCGGCTGAGCTCGAGCTGGCGCTGCTCGCGCGCTGGCGCGACGAGAAGCTGTTCGAGCGCACGCTGGCGGCGCGCGACGGCGCGCCTCCGTTCGTGTTCTTCGAGGGGCCACCGACGGCGAATGGCCGCCCTGGTGTACACCATGTCGAGGCGCGTGTCACCAAGGACTTGATCGTTCGCTACCAGCGCATGGTAAAACCACACCGAGAGCGGGCCGGTCTCG
>JBDTXZ010000126.1:0-7595 GCA_040005935.1 bacterium
TCGTGGATCATACCACATTGCCAGTCGCAATGCAGATCCGGAAATTCCGTCGACACCCTGGACGACGATCGGCGATCGATCGTTCGTGCAGAAATGAGGAACCATCGACCAATGCATGTGTCCGCGGCTGTACGCGCTGCTCTTCTTGCCCTCGCTCTCGGAGTGGCGCCGCAGTGGTCGAGCGCGCAGGTGTCCGACAGCGCGACGTCCATGCCTCGGCCGCCGCACTATTGGCGTCACGTCGCCGCGGGATTCGCGTCCAGCCTTCTCGCGCACGAAGCGGCGCATGTGACGACATCGCTCGTTCTTGGCGGCCATCCGACCTTCGGCTTCGACAAGGGACGGCCGACCGTGTACTCGGGATTCATTACTGAGCGGGAACCGCACAAGCAGTTTCTGTTCTCGAGCATGGGACTGAACGCGCAGGCGGTTATCGACGAAGCAGTTCTCGACGTGCCCCACGAGCGCGGTGCAGCATTCGAGCGCGGCGTGCTCGCGAGTGGAATCGCGACCGCACTGTTTTACATCACGATTGGGCGCACCGCATCGGTGAGCGACGTGGACTACATGGCACGAACCTCGTCGCTCACGAAAACGGACATCGCCCTGATCTATGGCGGCGTGGCGGCGCTCCATATCGTTCGCATCAGCCACGATGGTCATTACGCGAATTTCTTCGTGCACCCAAACGCCGTCGGCCAAGGCGGGATGCGTGTCGGAGTCCGGCTGTCGTCAGAGTGATTCGCGCGCGCAATCACGGTCGAGACCGGCTCTAATGTGACCGCGCGCGCGTACGTGAAGTTTGGCGTTACGTGGCTTAATTTCTGTGGTTGCCTTTGGGGACGGTTGGGACGCAACGCCGCGCACTCTCTCCTCGTTTCACGATCTAACCAGACCGAAACACACATGACTCATCTTCGTCGTTCCCTTCTCGCGTCCACGGCGGTCATTGCGTTCTTTGCGGCGTGCGGTGGTGATACGCCAGTCGCGCCACCCAAGGACACCGTCGTTGTCGTCGTACCGCCGCCGCCCAGCGTTGCCTCCATCACCATCGTGGGGCCCGGGCGCCTTACCGTTGGCCGCACGGCCATCATCACCGCAACACCCGTCACCTCGGCCGGCGTTACGGTCACCGGGAAGACCGTCGCTTTTTCAACGAGCAATGGCGCCGCCGTGACGGTGGCGGCCGACGGAACCATCAAGGCCGTCGCACCGGGCACCGCCATCATCTCGGCCACCGTCGACAGCATTGTCAGTACACTGACCGTCATCTCGTCCGACGCATCGCTCTTCACGCTCACGCTCACCGGTCCGGCGAACCCGATGGTCCTTGGCGGAACGGCGCAGCTCACCGCGTCCGGAAAGGACTCGTCGAACACCGCGGTGGCGATTCGCTCGATCACCTACGCGAGCTCTAATCCAAACATCGTGAGCGTGTCGCCGACCGGCTTGGTCACTGCACTCGCTCTTGGCACCGCGACGATCACCGCGGAAGGCCTCACTGTCGCC
The DNA here is from genome assembly GCA_040005935.1 of bacterium. Lineage (GTDB taxonomy): Bacteria > Gemmatimonadota > Gemmatimonadetes > Gemmatimonadales > Gemmatimonadaceae > AG11. Next base: position 1,510 of record JBDTXZ010000126.1, read on the forward strand.
GCTGTGCAGGCGACCGTTGTCATCACGGTCATTCCCGCTCCTGTGGCGAGCGTGGTCATCCTTCCGCCGGCCGACACGATCCTTCGCCCCCGGTTTCCGAAGCAGCTCGTCGCCCAGGCGCGCGACAGCGCGGGCAACGTCCTCAGCCGCCCGATCACGTATACCTCGTCGAACGTAGACGTCGCTGTCCTGGACATCTTTGGTCTCGTGACGGCCACAGGAGAAGGCCCCGTCACCATCACGGCCAGCAGCAGTGGCAAGAGTGCCAGTGTCCGTCTGTTCGCGGTGCCCGACTCCGGTCTCTATATCGCCGCGACGGGCGGCGTCCCCGGCGATCCTGCGTCGGCCTCGAGCGACCAGCCTGGTATCACATCGGCCTCGACGGCGACGACCCTCGTACCCGCTGACGGAATTGCCCGCTTCGACATCATCAACTCCACTGGCTCGTATCGTGTGCGCGCCAGCACGTCGGCCGATCCAGCCCGCTCGACAATTGCCCTGGCTGGCATCGCGCTCCTCATCGGCAGCGCGCCGACGACGGTTCCCGTCACCATCGGACCGCCGGCCACGGTTGTCTCGGTTGCCATGAAGCCGTATGCGGCCAACATCACGGCGCCAGCGACGGCCGGCGTGGGCTCGACGGTTACGGTCACCTGGACGTTCGACGAGGCGACCGCGCCGTTCAGTTTCTTCCCGGATCGCGCGCCTACAGGAGCGTTGTACTACTCCTCGACGAGCGGCGCCGATCTCTCGGGCACGCCGATTGGCGCGGTCGTCACTCGCGATCCCACCAGCGGTATCTCCACGTTCTCGGCGTCCTTCATCGCGCCGTCCACACCGGGAACGATTTATCTCCAGGTATACGCCGACGGCGCCGTGGCGCGGTTGCTCTATCCGATCGTGTTCCGCGGTCAGACCATGCGGACGATCACCGTGCAGTAACGTGTCGCCCTGAGCGTAGCGAAGGACCGGTGAGTTCAACCGGTGACCGCAACGTCACACTGTCATCCCGCACGAGCGACCGCTCGTGTCGGGATCCACGATACGTCGCCCGTGGCCGGCTCACAGCGCGGCGATGGTAGATCCCGACACTCGCTTCGCTGGTGCGGGATGACAGGATGGAGGTGTTGCACTGACCGGTTGAAACCACCGCTGCACTTGCAGCGCGCGACACGCGCAACAGCAGGTACAGGTCCTTCGCTGCGCTCAGGACGACAGTTTGCTCATGGATCGGAGCGCATCACGGCACCATCGCGAAGCTCGTTGATCGTCTGCAGGCCAGGCGCGTTGAGCAACGAATCATTTGGTGCGAGCAACTCTGCCGGCACGTTGAACAACAGCACTCGGCCACCGTGCGCCCGCAGCGTGTCCGCAAAGGCAGCCATGGTACTCGCGTCGCTCTGTTTTGGAATCTCGTGCGACGGCCGATGCAGGTAGAAGTACACGGCCGCCGGCCAGTTGGTGTACAGCGGCTTGTCGGCTCCTGCGGTGCGTGCCCATGCGAGCAATTCACTTTGGCGCCACTGCTCGCCGGCGAAATCCGATCCCCAGCGCATCACATAGCGCGAATCGGCGCGAGTCGCCAACGCGGCAGCACACCACCACACAAAAAGCGCGACGGCAACCGCGACGCGCGCCACCTGTAAACGCGTGCTGCGCCACCACAGCGTTAGACCGACAGCTCCCATCGTCATCACCAGAACGAGGGCGGGCGCGAGCATGCGTTGATCGAGGGGAATCTCGGGATCCGCCAATATTCGAGATGCGCCAACGATGCCCGCGTAACAGATCATCAGCAGTGACGCGGCACGGAACAGGCGCCACGCAAGGCGGTGCTGCTGATCGCCACGCTCGCGTGCTGACGACCATGCGCGCCACGCGCCAATGCCGACCAGCAGCGCAAGCGCGCATCCTGCCGCGAGCGCAAGCGTCGCGCGATACGGCAATGCGTCTTGCGGATCCGCTCTGTAAGGGATGAGCCACGCGATAAGCGTCTTGCCACCCTGCGCGAACGTCGGGCCGAGGTTGCCGTAGAGCGCGAATTTTCGGATCTCGCTCGTTCCCGCTTCGGCTCGCGTGCGTAAAACCCATACGGCCTGCAATATCAGCGCAGGAAGCAGCGCCGTCGCTGCTCGGCGCGCCCGCGCGCGCCACGTTCCCGGTTGGAGCAGTGCCCAGAGCGCCACGGCGCCCACGATCGATGCGCCCGCGTACCGTGTCATCACGCCGACCGCTGCGGGGATTCCAGCGCGAAGTGGCCGATCCGGTGCAAGCACCATTGCCGCGAGTACGAGCACCAGGCAGGCGAGGTACAGCGGCTCGCTCAGGACAGACGCATGCACCTCGTGCATGGAGGTCATGGCGAATAACGCCACCGCGAGCAGGATTCCTCCTGTCGTCGAGGCCACCGCGCCCACGAGCAGTACGAGCGTTGCGATGGTGATGAAAGCGGCAGTCGCGTTGACGAGGCGCGCGCCCTGCGCGGGCGCCATGCCAAGGCGTAGCGGGAGTGCGAGGACGGTGGGATATGCGGGCGGGAAGTGCGCGAGCGGCTCTGTGCTGTCTGGGCTCGTCCACTTGGCGAGTGGAATGCGGTATTCGCCGTGGAGTGCGACGGACTCAGCGGCTCCCATGTATGAGAGCGCGTCGGGGTCGAGGCCTGGGCCCGGCGGGTCAGTGATGACCAGCACAAGTGTGAAGGCAACGACTCCAAGGAGTGCGGCGGGAATGAGTCGAGCAGGGGTTTGCACACCCAATGCTCGCCAGTGCGCCTGTGGCCTGCAACACCGCATTTCCGGTGGGCGCTCGCGGGCGCTACGGGCCTGCCGCCAAGCAAGCAGTTACCGGACAACGAGTTGCCAATTGCGGCTATTTCTGCCAACTCGGCAGCCGTTGCGGTTTCGGTATTCGTTCGGTAGATACCTCCCCCCCGACCTGAACCGAAAATGATCGCCCGAGCGTACGCTCGTCCTTACGATCTTCGGTATTTCTTCGGTTTTGGCATTGTTTTTGTCGTCCTGAGCGTCGCGAAGGACCTGCACATCGCCCCTAGTCCCTTTCTCCGTGTCCCTCTCCCTTGCCGAACTTGTTCGGCTCCTCCCGCCACCGGCGGCGGCGACGCCCGCGCTCCCCACCGGGATCGCGTCGCTCGACGCCGCGCTACTCGGCGGAGGGCTCCCGCGCGGCAGGCTCACGGAGCTCGTGGGCAGCACGGGAAGTGGAAAGACGACGCTCGCCCGCGCGATCGTCGAAGCCACGGTGTCGTCGCATGGCTGGGTGGCCTACATCGACGCCCAGCGCACGCTCGACGCACGCGACTGGGTGCACCTCGGCAACGCGGAAGGGATGTGGATGATTCGCCCACACGATGCCACGCGCGCCGCCTGGTGCGCCGACATCCTGCTGCGCAGTAGCGCATTCGCGCTCGTCGTCCTCGACGGTGCGTCCATGCTCTCCAAGGCGGCAGCGGTGCGCCTCACGCGGCTCGCGCGTGAATCGAATGCCGCGTTCGTCGTGATGGGCGATCGAACAGGAGGGGCCACGCAGCTCGGTGGCGCGGTACGGCTGCTGGTCGAACGACGAACACCGCGGACACGAGATGGCAGTGCGACACACACGATCGGCGTGCGGGTCGAGAAAGGAGGAACGCTTCGGACGGTGGAGGTGGGCTGTGCAATCCCTGTGGCGCGTCGCCTGTGTACGCATCCCGAGGTTCCCGATCGGCGCGGTGTGGCGCGCGGTCCGGCGGGGGGGCTCCGGCACGGCCGCAGGGGGCGAGCAGCTTCTCCTCCCCCTCACAGCGCCGCTGCCCCCATCGTCATCGAGCCCGCACGCGAACGGATCGTCGAGCGCGCCGCCGACCGCGCCCGAGCATTGGGATGACTTCTCCATCGTGCTCACCGATGGACCGCAAAAGCGGTTGCGCGCCGTCTCCGCGGCGGCGGGTCGTGCCGGCGTGCGCGCCGGCATGCGTCCCACCGAAGCACGCGCGCTGTGTGCCGACCTGCACGAGCTCGCGTGGGACGACGTCGCCATTGGTGCCGCAATTACTGAAGCATCGGCGGCACTCGTGAGCGCCAGTCCGCAGGTGACGCCCGTTGCCGGCGCGCCGGGCCTGTGGTGGGTTGGCGCATCGGGATTCGATGGTGTGGGTGGTGAGCGAGAACTTGGACGCGCGCTCCTTCGCGTCGCGCGTCGTTGGCATCCGCGTCCACGTGTCGCCATTGCCGGCTCGTGTGTCGCCGCACGGGCAGCGACATGGGCGGGCGCGAGCTTTCAGCAGCACGCCGGCGATCGCGCGCTCGTGCATGTCATTCCTCCGGAGCACGACGCGGCGTATCTCGCGCCGGCGCCGCTCGCCCTCGTGCCCATGGACGACGAATTCCGCGCCGCCCTCCACGCACTCGGCGTGCGCACCGTGGGCGCACTCGCCGCCTTGAACGCGGAAGACATCGAGCGCCGCTGGGGCGACATCGGATTGCGCGCCTGGCGTCTCGCGAATGCCGACGACGCGCGTCGTCCCGTGCTCGCGCGTGTGGAGACGCAACCCGCTGTGGAAGTGGAACTCACGATTCCGGCGGCCACCATGGAGCCCATTCTCTTTCTCGTGCGCGCCGCGCTCGATCGATTGGTGCAGGAGATGATTGCACATGGTCGAGCGGTGGCCGCGGTCGCGATTACGCTGACGCTCGACGACGCGCGCGGCGCACTCGTCGATGCGCCGGCACACACGGTCACGCGCGAGGCGCGCGCGGCACGTCCACTGGCGCGTGTGCTGCCGTTATTCGAACGCTGTCGTGCACTGCTCGACAGCTGGACGCTCGACGCGCCGGTGAGCGCAGTGCGCGTGGCGATCGTCGCCGCCGCACCGCTGTCCGGCGAGCAGGGCGACCTCCTGACCACATCATGGCGCGATCTGGGCGCGGCTGACGCGGCACTCGAGCGACTGCGCGCTGAGTTGGGCACAGGCGCAATCGTGCGTGCGGAGGCGCAGGATACCCACCGGCCGGAAAAGGCGGGCGTGTGGAAGGAGCTGACGTCCGATGTTGCGCGGGAGGATCCACTGCCGACACGAGACGATGTAAAGGCGAAAGGACATGAAGACACCATTCAGCGGACGGCGTTCTCTTATCCGCATCCCACGTCGTCACGGCCCGTCCTTCGTCTCGCCGAATCTGGTCCAGTCACGCCTGTCGTTCCCGCGGCGCGGCGCGCACTCGATCCGCCAGAGCCGGTTGATGTGATCTGCGACGGCGACGTTCCGCGTGCCATCACGTGGCGCGGGCAGCGCATTTCCATTACGCGAGCCATCGGTCCCGAGCGGTTGTCAGGCGATTGGTGGGATGATGGATACCGGCGCGATTACTGGCGGTGCGAAAGCGCGGGCGGAGAGATGGTGGTGTTTCTCGATCGCTCCGACGATGCGTGGGCAATGCAGACGTGGAGTGACTGAAAAGAGTGAACGGTGAACGGTGAACGGTGAACGGTGACCGGTGACCGGTGACCGGTGAACGATACTAGAAGGCCGAAGGGCACACCGACTCAGTCTGGTGTGCCCTTGATCTTACCGTTTACCGTTTACCTCAGGCCTCTTTCTTCCTCTTCGTCGGCGCGAGCTCAAGCAGTGGCGCGGTGCCGTTCAACACACTCGACTCCGTGATCTTCACCTCGACCACGTCTTCACGCGTCGGCAGGTCGAACATCACGTCCGTCAGCAGCTCCTCGAGTATCGCACGAAGGCCACGCGCACCGGTTCCGCGCTTGAGTGCCTTGCCCGCGATGGCTCGCAGTGCCGTGGCCTCGAAGGTCAACTTCACCTCCTCGAGATCGAACAGCTTGGTGTACTGCTTCGTCAGCGCATTCTTCGGCTCCTGGAGAATGCGCACGAGCGAGTCTTCATCGAGGCCTTCGAGCGGCACCGTCACCGGCAGTCGTCCGACGAGCTCGGGAATGAGCCCGAAGCGGAGCAGGTCGTCGGGCTCCACTTCCGAGAACGCATTCTTGGAAAGCGCAGCCACCTTGATCGGATCGGTTTCCGTCTTGGCGAATCCGATCTGTCGTCGTCCCGTGCGCGCCTCGATGATCTT
>JBDTXZ010000127.1:0-7595 GCA_040005935.1 bacterium
GGAAGGGGAGCTCGTTCGCGTGCGTCTCCGCGTGACGGTTCCGTCCATGCGGTATTTCGTGGTGCTCGACGACGCGCTTCCTGCCGGTCTCGAAGCGGTGGACTTGAGTCTCCGCACCGCGTCGGCAAATCCGGGTCCGGGTGTCGTGGCGCAAGCGGAGAATGCAGACCATGAAGAGCGAGAAGCGATGAATTGGTTTGGCCGTTGGGATTCAGGATGGTGGTCTGCGTTCGATCACCGCGAAATTCGTGACGATCGTGTGGTGTATTCAGCGAACTTGCTATGGGGCGGCACGTATACCGCGACGTACATCGCACGTGCCACAACGCCAGGCACATTCATCAGGCCGCCCGCGCACGCTGAAGAGATGTACAATCCCGCGGTGAACGGTCGCAGTGACGGAGGCACGTTCGTCGTTACCGCGAAAGCAGGGGGCGGGAAGTGAAGCGACTGGTGCGCGCACTGGCCATCGCTGCGTCGGTGGCGGCTGCCGTCGTTGCGGCGTGTGCGGCCTGGATCGCGCTCCCGATTCCGGCGGGCGTGATGGCGCGCGCAAACGCGCAGGGGCTCACGATCGTGGATCGGCATGGCGTGCCGCTGCGCTCGACGCGCTCCGCCGATGGCAGCCATGAACAGTGGATCGCGTACGAGCGAATCGATCCTGACCTGATCAATGCGTTCGTCGCTGTCGAGGATCACCGGTTCTGGGATCATCACGGCGTCGACGCACGCGCGATCGCTCGCGCAACGCGAGACAACCTGAACGCAAGCAAAGTCACCTCCGGCGCATCCACGATCACCATGCAGCTCGCTCGGCTACTTCACTCCTCGCCCAGGCGTTGGGATGGCAAGTTGTCGCAAGCGATGTGGGCGCTGCGGCTCGAGGCGCATCTCAGCAAGCAGCAGATACTCGAGCAGTACCTGAACCGCGTGCAACTCGGTCAGGCGACGGTGGGTGTTGGTGCGGCGAGCGCATTGTACTTCAATGCGTCGGCGTCCGAGCTGAGTCTTGGGCAGGCCGCAACGCTCGCGGGCATTGCGCACGCGCCGTCCCGCGAGAATCCGTATACGTCGCCCAAGCGCGCGGGTGCGCGCCGCGCGTTTGCATTGCGTCGCATGCGTCGGCTGGGCTATGCGTCGCGCGAGGACGTGGACCGCATTCGTGATGAGTCGCTGCGGACGCCGTCGCTTACACCACCATTTCTTGCGCCACATTTCACGTCGCGCGTGCTCTCGTGGGTATCGGAGGAGAACGCGACGAGCGGAGAGGTGCAGATCCTTCGACGCGCTGCGCTTGCTCCCTTCGACTTCGCTCAGGGCAGGCGGGATGACATTGTCTCGTCGCTCGATCTCGGTTTGCAGACGGCCATTGAATCTGAAGTGCGCCACACCGTGGACATGCTGCGCGATCGCGGCGTGGAACACGCAGCCGCCGTCGTCCTCGACAACGAAACCGGCGAGGTGCTCGCGTGGGTTGGCTCGCCGAACTTCTGGGCACAGGAGGACGGGCAAACGGACATGGTCGTGTCCGCACGCCAGCCCGGATCGGCGCTCAAACCGTTCCTCTACGGCATGGCGCTCGACCGCGGGTTTACAGCCGCAAGCGTGCTTCCCGATTTGCCGAAAGCATTTGCGACCGCAACGGGCGCTTACAGTCCGCGCAACTATGATCGAACATTTCGCGGGCCCGTTCGCGCGCGCGAAGCACTCGCCAGCTCCTACAACGTCCCGGCCGTACATCTCGCCGCCCGGCTCGGCGCCGGGAGCCTGCTGCAGACACTTCGCCTGGCCGGCTTCGAATCGCTGCAACGAGATGCCGAGTACTACGGACTCGGTCTCGCGTTGGGGAATGGAGACGTGACGCTCATCGAGCTCGCTAACGGGTATCGCGCGCTTGCGAGCGCAGGCGAGTGGCGACCATGGACATGGCAGCTAACATCACGGGGATCTGCAAGCGGCGCGGGCGCAAGTCGCGGCCGCCGCGTCATCTCACCAATGGCCAGCGCCATTCTGCTCAACATGCTGAGCGATGCCGATGCGCGCATTCCGGGGTTTGGCTTGAGTACGCCATTCGATTTTCCCTTTCCAGTGGCCGTCAAGACGGGAACGAGCCGTCATTTCACCGATAATTGGGCGGTGGCGACGACGCGGGGATTTACCGTGGCGGTGTGGGCTGGCAACTTCAACGGCCGGCCGATGCAGGGCGTGAGTGGTATCACAGGTGCCGGCCCTCTGCTCCATCGCGCGGTGATGGAAACCGCGAAGCGGGTGGCTCCGGGTCACTTTACAACGCCGTCCGAAGCTGGCGCTGTTGCCCAGCCGGTGTGCAGGTTGTCTGGTTTACGTGCGACGTCGGAGTGTGCGCAGCTCACGGAGTGGTTTGCCCCTGGCACTGCTCCGGCGGCGACGGATGATTGGGAGCACGGCGGCAGCATCACGCTGCCGGCGGAGTATGCGGAGTGGGCTCGACAGCGATCGCTGCCTACGGCGGACGGCGTGACGCTTGCGGCAGCGGTACAGGAATCACGGGAGGTGATCATGCCTGCGCCTGTTGATACGCTGTCGACTGGCGTTGCTGCGTCGCACCACGCGCACTTTCAGATCACGTCGCCGCGTGATGGTGACCGATACGCGATCCCAGCTGGGGTCGAGACGAAGTATGCGACGATCTCACTGCGGACCAATCGCGCTGGTCGCGCGACGGTGAAGTGGTCGGTGGATGGCAAGGCGTACACGAATGGGCGGTGGCCACTCGCGGAGGGGACACACGTGTTTCGCGCGATGTCGGAGCGTGGTGAGAACGCCGAGGTGCGCGTGTTCGTGGGCCGCTAATGCTGTCGTCCTTGGCGAAGCGAAGGACCTGCACCTGCTGTTGCCAAGCACGTGCAGGCCTATCGCTTGTTTGTAGTTGCGCCTCGGGTGATGGCCGCGGACGGGTGCGCCTTGGATCTATGCGAACAGGAGAGCAATCCGCGTGCATCCGCCAAATCCGCGTACATCCGCGTTAGAAAGCCGTCCAACCCACGTGAGCAACGTTAGGAAGTGCGTGGAACAACCTCAACGCGGATGTATGCGGATTTGGCGGAGTTACGCGGATCGCTCTATACGCTCACAAACGATTGCCGTACAAGGCAGAGACAGAGCGAGATGCTCGACTCGGATCAGCTGGCTACAAACTCACTCCAGCGAAGGCGTACTTTTCGCTGCGTGTGCAATAGCGCCTCGGGCTGGCACTCGCGGACGGGTGCACCTCGGATCTATGCGAACAGGGGGCAATCTGCGTGCGTCCGCCAAGTCCGCGTAAAGGCGCGCTAGAAGTCCGTTCAACGCACTTCACGATGTAGGTGCTTTGCGACCAACCCGTCGCGAAGTCGCCGTCCGTGAATGCTTGCGCCTGGGCGCGAGTGCGTGGAAGATGGAGATGCTCGCTGAAAGGCAATCGAGGTGCCGTGTGAAGGCGTGCCGTGCTGATGTAATATCAGGTGCGTTTACCCTGGTATCTGCCCATATAGCGGACCGCGCGTTGCCGACACGGTGCGCCCATTTTACCCGTCCCCGGCAAGGACATTGCACGTCGGTCAGGATGGTGTTTTCATGACAAGTCTCATTGCCCGCCTTCGCTCCGCCTTGTTTGGCGGCTCTGACGCCACCAACGTGGAACACTTCGTGGTCCGCGGATTTCGCGTCGTCGTCGAGAACACACGTCCGGATATCACGACCGCATCCGTGATTCAGCGCCTCGACGACGCACTCGGCCTCATCGAAGCGCATCAGCCGTGGCGACTCGCGCACATGCGACGCGATCTGCAACAGTTCTGGATCGTGCGCTATCCCTGTCGTGGAGCGTACTTCTCGGAGACTCGCTCGTGCATGACGGAGCTCACCTTTCTGGCGCGGACGGACATCTCGGCGGCGCCAGTGGCCTCGTCGATCCTGCACGAGGGAGTGCATGCGCGCATCCATGCCATGGGCGTTCAGGCCCTGTCACGCGATCCCGCCCGTGAGGAACGAATGTGTCGGCGCGCAGAGTTGGACTTTGGTAATGCGTTGCCGGCGGAACTTGGTGCGCCTGTTGTCGCGCGTGCCGAGGCGAGCCTGGAGATGACTGACGAGGACGTCGCGCCGGAAATCGATTGGCAGGAAGCGCAGCGTCGACAGGACGAGATAGACAAGCTCTCGTCCTGAGCGCGACGTGCAGATCCTTCGACTCGCTGCGCACGCTCAGGATGACAGCTCTTCCCCGATCAAAACGACAAAGGACGCCTAATACCCTGCCGCCCCCGCATCCGCATCGCGCGGATCTGGCGCACCAACGCGCGCGCCCGACTTCGCGACCAATATCGAGTGCGCTGTTCCTTGCCCGCCGCCAAGCCGCAACCTGTACCCCATCGCTTCCAACGCAGCCACCGTCGCCGGCGGAAGGCCATCCTTCTCCACACCGATGACGTCCGGCAGCCACTGATGATGAAAGCGCGGTGCATTCACCGCATCCTGAATATTCATCCCGCCATCAGCGACATTGAGCACAACCTGCAACACGGTGTTGATGATCGTGCGTCCGCCCGGACTCCCAATCACCGCGAACAGCTTGCCGTCCCTCGTGACAATGGTCGGCGTCATGCTCGACAACATGCGCTTGCCCGGACGCGCAAGATTCGCCTGCGTCCCGATTAACCCGGTGGTGTCCGTAAGACCAGGTTTCCCGTTGAAGTCACCCATCTCATCGTTGAGCAGGAACCCAGCACCCGACACCACCGCACCAAGCCCATATCCATTCTCGAGCGTGTACGTCACGGACACCGCCATACCATCCGCATCCACCACCGAAAAATGCGTCGTCTGATCGCTTTCATGCCGGTCGGCAATTTGGGTCGGCAATGACGGCGTGGCGCGATTGTCGAGAATCGTTTTTCGTAATTCGGCAGCGTACGTCTTGCTTGTCAGCCGTTCGATGGGCGGCTTGGTGAAATCAGGGTCGCCCAGGTAGCGCGCGCGGTCGAGAAAGGCGCGACGCATGGCTTCGACGACGAGATGCACATAGCGCGGCGAGTTGTGACCAGCCGCCGCAAGGTCGTAGCCCTCGAGGATGTTCAACATTTCCACCATCGCGACGCCACCCGAACTCGGCGGCGGCATGGAGATGACTTCATAACCGCGATACGTGCCGCGAATTGGGGCGCGCTCCTTCGCCTCATAATGTGCGAGGTCGTCCTCCGTAATGAGACCGCCACCACGACGCATCTCGGCGGCCAACAGGCGCGCTGTCTCGCCATGATAGAAACCGTCCTGACCTTTATCGCGAATACGCGTGAGCGTGTTCGCGAGATCGGGTTGGCGAAAACGATCGCCTGCACTATACGGCTGGCCATTCTTGTAGAACGCAGCAACGCTGGCGGGATAGACGCCGAGATATTTCATCGATCCTGATAGCGATCGCGCGAGACCTTGTGGGACGTCAAAGCCGTCGCTCGCAAGGCGCACCGCCGGATCGACGAGACGCGTCCATTGCGCCTTGCCATACTTGTGATGCGCGAGCGCGAATCCCGCGACGGTGCCCGGCACACCCACGGACTTGTGGCTGCGGTGATGAATGGTGCCCGAGTACACGCCAGCCGAGTCCGTGAACATGTCCGGTGTCGCGGCACTCGGCGCCATCTCACGAAAGTCGATCGTCGTGGCGCGGCCATCCGGCAGACGAATGACCATGAACCCACCGCCTCCAATGTTGCCGGCAACTGGGTACGTGACCGCCAACGCAAACCCAGTCGCGATCGCGGCGTCGACGGCATTGCCCCCGGCGGCGAGCACGTCGCGTCCGGTCTGGCTCGCGATGGTGCTGGCGGAGACCACCATTCCGTGCTGCGCCGTCGCCGAGCGGCCTGCAATAACCGCGTCGGGAGCGCCGGAGCCGGTGTGCGTTGACGAACACGCGGTGAACAGGGCGAGCGCGGCGAATGTGGCAACACGACGAGTGTACAGCATGACTACCTCTGGCGAAGGAACCGATGTCATCCCGCGCACGCGAAGCGTGTGTCGGGATTCTAGTATCATTCGAAAAGATCCCGACAATTGCTCGCTGCGCTCTCTCTTGCGGGATGACAGAACAGAAACTACTTCGCGCCCCCGGCCATTGCACGTCGCGCCGCAGCCCCGTCCGCCCGACGTCCCAACTTGTCCAGCAACGCCGCACGGCGACGTTGTAGCTCAGTCGCGAACGCGACGTTGAACCCAAGATCTTCCGGCAGTGCCTGAAGGCGTGCGAGCCCTCCGCGACGCGCCTTCAGCGGCGTCGTGGTCCGCTCAGACGCAGCCCAGGCGGAATCCGCGGCGCTTTTTCAGCCGAGCGTGCTCGCCCTCGACCCACCGCTCGAACGCCGGCGCGCCTGGTCCGAAGAGCCCGTCGAGGAACTCCCCTTCATATAGTGCGACGGCCTCCGCATGCTGCCCAGCCGCCGACAGCGCATCCAACTCCGCGGCCTCGAACGTCACCGCACCGGGCGCCCGTGCCTCCTCGTCGACTGGCGCGACGACATTCCTCCCGGCAGGTGGGTGGAGTTGGCCGAGCGTGCGGAGGTGCAGGGCATCCGTCGACGCGGGGGGTTTGGTGCCGCGTTGTCCCCGGGCGAGCGACTTTCGAATGGTAATGTCGCTCATGGGCAACAAACAACATTTGTTTTCGCTCAGGTCACGGCTGGATAACGGGCAGGGAACGCCTCGTCGGTAGATCGAAGCACCGATCCTGAACGGCCGAGTAGCGGCCGTCCACTTTCCGTTCGCCCATCGAGGAGTTGCAGAATGCAGAACCGCTTCACCCATGCTTCACGCGCCGTGTGCTGCGCGATGCTCGCCATCCTTGCCACTACATTGAGTTCGTGCGGTTCATCTACCGACGGAGTGGTCGATCCTGGCTCGCTCTCCGTTTCGCTCGCATCCGGAACGGGAACGCTCGCGGCCGGGGGCTCGACGACCGTCGCTGTCACCGTTGGCCGGAGCGGCGCATTCGCCGGACCCATCGATATCAGCGTCGAAGGGCTGCCCAGCGGCGTCACGGCGACGTTGGCGCCCGCGCAGGTCGCAGTTGGCGCGACGTCATCCACGGTCACCCTCACGGCGTCGGCAACCGCGGCCGCCGGCGCGTCGACGCTCACGGTTCGGGCCAAGGGAACCGGAGTTTCGGACAAGACCGCAACGCTCAGCCTGACAGTGCAGGCCGCCCAGGCCAATGGCGCGTTCACGTTGGCGCTGTCGCCGACGTCGCTCTCGCTCGCGGCTGGCGCGAACGGCACCAGCACGATCACAATTGCTCGCACCGGCGCATTTGCCGGCGCAGTCAACCTCGCGGTGAGCGGTGCGCCAGCAGGAGTCACGGCGACCCTCTCGAGCGCGAGCGTCACCGGTACGTCCGCGACCCTCACGGTGGCAGTTGCGGCGGGAACGGTGGCGTCGACCGGCACCATCACCATCACGGGATCGGGCACTGGTGTCGCCAATCAAACGGCGTCACTCGGCGTGACCACGACAGTCGTCTCGAGCGGGTCGTTCACCCTCGCGCTCGCGCCCACGACGCTTTCGGTGGCAGCCGGCACGAATGCGAC
>JBDTXZ010000128.1:0-7559 GCA_040005935.1 bacterium
TCGTCTTCACGACCATCACGCCGACGATCGAGCAGAGCAGCCCGAGCGCCATGATCACGAGCGGGAAGAGAATGCCGTTGACGCCGAATGACTTGAAGAGCAACACCCCGAGAATCATCGCGCCGATGTTTTCGGCGGCGGTGCTCTCGAACAGGTCCGCGCCGCGACCGGCGCAGTCACCAACGTTGTCGCCAACGAGATCGGCGATCACGGCCGGATTGCGCGGATCATCCTCGGGGATGCCCGCTTCGACCTTACCCACCAGGTCCGCGCCGACATCCGCCGCCTTCGTGTAGATGCCGCCGCCGAGCTGTGCAAACAGCGCGACGAACGAGGCGCCGAATCCGTAGCCCACGATGAGGAAGGGAATACGCTGCGCCCACTCGTTCGCGTCCATGCCCTGTGGCGCCATCGCGGAAAGCGCCGCAAACAGCCCGCCCACGCCGAGCAAGCTCATTGCCACTGTGAACAAGCCGGATACCGCACCGCCTCGTAGCGCCGTTTGCAGCGCATCGTTCAGTGAGGTCATTGCGGCCGCGGCGACGCGAATGTTGGTGCGGATAGACACCCACATGCCGACGTAGCCAGCAACGCCCGAGCTCAGCGCGCCAAGCAGGAAGGACGCGGTGACGTACATCGCGAACGTCTTCGGATCCTGAACAGGATCGTTTGCCGTGGTGTGTCGGAAGAACCCGTACCCAACACCGAGTAGGGCGGCCACGACCACTGACAGCATTCCGATCGTCTTGTACTGGCGCGCAAGGTACGCCTCGGCGCCCTGTTGAATGGCGTTGGAGATCTTCTGCATCTCGGGCGTTCCGCGACTGCGGGACAGCACCCACCGAGCGAGGAAAATCGCGAAGACCAGCGCGAGTGCACTCGAGCCGATCACGACGTATATCAGCGAAGACTGCGTTTGCGTCATGTTGCGTGGAATGTGGAAATGCCCGCGAAGGACACCACAACGATCAGGCGATCGTCGTGGCGGAGGTCGGCCGCCCAACCAAGGGCGCCATGCTTTGTGAAGCGACGAGGGTTCGCGACTGGCGACTCAGTGCTTCGGTGAACGACGCCGAGTCGATGAAATCCATCGCTTTTGCGGATCCGCTATCGGACTGCGGCGTTGCGTCGGTCGAAGCGGCCGAGCTGCTCATGCAGGGGACGGAAAAAGCGAGAGAGGCGTCGGCGGCGATTGCCGGCGGCGTTTCAGAAGGAATCCCAAAATGTAGACGGGGGCGATGACTGCCGCTAGACGCAAGACTGCGCGCGGTGATCTCGCCGAGGTCAGAACTCGTAACTGACCTGTGCCTTCATGCGTAACGGAGTGCCGTCGGGCCGCGTACCCGGCCGGAAACGCATCGAGTGCAGAATGCCCGAGAGGCGACGATTGTAATCACCGTCGCGTGTTTCCGAGAACTTGACGTCAAGCACCTTGCCCGTCGAGTCGACGTCGAACTCGGCCGTGAACTGAAAGCCCTTAACGCTCTTGGGGGGCGGCATCGGTGGGAGGAAGAACTCGATGGGAAGGGGCGGATAGTTTGCCTGAGTTCCGCCTCCGGTTCCTGGACCGAGGCCTGAGCCACGACCGGTTCCGACGCCGGCGCCGACTCCGCCGCCGCTACCCGGACCGTTGCCTGCCGTACCGTCGCGCCCGGACCCTGGACCACTTCCGGCTGTCGCCACGGTAGTCACAGGCGCGGGCACTGCCGCGGCTTCCTCGGGCGCCTTGGCTGGCGGCTGAACGGGAGGCGCGATTGGCGGCACCGGCGGCTGGATCTTTGGCACGACAGGGGTTGGCACCGGGGGCAACGATGTCGGCGTAGGAACCTGCTGCGGTGTGACGCGAACGAAACGCAGCGTCTCACGCGGACCCGTAATCCCGCCACGTCCGCCTCCACCACCACCGGCCGCCCCTGCCCCGCCAGCACCTTGCTCGATGCGCGCGATGATCGTGCGCGAAAACACGATCGGCGTCAGAAGCAGCGCGATGATGATCGCGTGAACAAGCACCGAAATAATGGCGCCCTGACGTCTCCCTTCGTCGCGCACCGGGAGGCCGACTGGGACACGATAAGCCGGTAGAGCCGGCAGGTCGTGCGTTCCTGGGTCCTGCGGAGATTCCATAGGGGGCGTCGGTGCAAAGGTGCGGTGGTGCAGATCCTTCGACTCCGCTGCGCTCGCTCAGGATGACAACGGGCGCTGCCCTGCGCTCGCTCGGGATGGCAACGGGTGCAGCGCTCGTTCAGAATGCCAACGGCCGCTGCGCATGTTCAGGGAGACAAAGGTCAAACGTTATACGGCGGACGACCCTCGAAAGGTTCGTCCGCCGTATAAGAATCTGCCGAGCGGGACGATTTGCCCGATCGAACTACTTGGTGGAACCTGGAGTGTCCTTTGGCGGAACGCCGATGACCTTTACCCCCGATCCGCGCGCTATGTCCATCGAGTGCACGACGAGCTCGTACTTCACGTCGGGCGACCCTTTCACAAAAATGATCTTCTCCGGCCGCGGATCGTAGATCTCCTTCAAGCGGGAGGCGAGATGCCCCTCGTCCACCTTTTCGGAGTTGATCATGTATCCGGTTGGAGTGACTTCCATGACGATCTGGTTCGACTGAGACCCTGGTGGGGCAAGCGCCGGCGTCGGATCGGGGAGCTGCACGTCGACCGATCTCCGCATGGTCGGCAACGCCGCCATGAAGATGATCAGCAGCACGAGCAACACGTCGATCATCGGCGTGACGTTGATCTCATTGGTCAATCCGCCGCTACCACCTGAAGTGAATGCCATTCCGCGGCTCCCTATGGTTTCTTAAGCGTCTGTTGGGCTTTCGAGTCGCCCGCGACCGTGGAGACCGTGCCGTTCTTCTGATCGCTGATGAGGCCGAGCATGCGGACGCCATTCTTCGCCGCCATGTCCGTCGCATCAACGACCTTCGAGTACAGAAGATCCTTATCGGCCTTGAGGTACATGACCTTGTCGACCGTTCTGTTCTCGTAGACACGCTTGATCTCGGCTTCGACTGCCGTCTTCGCGATGGGTTTTTTGTTCAGGTAGTAATTGCCATCGCGGTCGATGCCGAGAACCTGATCGACCTCATCATCTTCCGGATGGTCGATGAGGTTCTGCCCCTGGGGCGGAACCGCGTTGAAACCGGCGAGCAGGGCGGGCGTGACCACCATGAAGATGATCAGCAGCACAAGCATGACGTCGATCATCGGTGTCACGTTCGGCTCTGCCTTTACGCTCGCGCCTCCACCTGCTGACATTGACATCGGTCTACCTCCTCAGTGAGTAGACGCGCGTCAGGTCAGCGGCGCGTTGGCGCCCGACGAGGCGTTGAACTCGCGAGTGAAGCGCGACCGGCCGAACTCGCCCGAGACGCCCTTGATGAGGTAATCGATCATTTCCTTCGAGACGTAGGTCATCTCAACCGTGAGGTTGTCGATCTTCGTCTGGAAGTAGTTGTAGGCCCACACGGCCGGAATAGCGACGAGGAGTCCAAGCGCCGTCGTGGCCAGCGCCTCGGAAATACCGCCACCGATTGCAGCCAGACCACCCGAGCCGGACTTCGACATGCCTTGGAAGGCGTTGATGATTCCGATGGTGGTACCGAGCAGACCGACGAACGGCGCCGTGGCGCCCACCGTGGCGAGCACGGCAAGGCCGCGCTTCAGATTCGTGATCTCGAGCAACATGTTGCGCTCGACCGCGCGCTCTGCCGAGTTGATGTCGGATACCGTCACCGAGCCATCCTGAATAAGCGGCTTCACTTCGCCGAGCGCGCCACCGAGCACGAGGGCCACGTGCGACTTCTTGTAGCTCTCAGCCAGCTTGATCGCTTCCGTAAGGTTGTCCTCTTCCAGGAACTGCGAGAACTCTGGAGCGAACTTGATGGTCTCCTTCTGCGCCTTCCGAAGGCTCCACCACTTGGAAACCATGACCGTGAGGGAATAGATGGACATGATCGCCATGACGAAAACAATGCCCTTGGCGAAATTGCCCATGCTGTTCCACATGTCCATCAACGAGAGATCCATGCTAAGTCTCCGGAAAGGTTATTCGCCCTTGCTGAGCGAGAAAGTGAACGGTTGCTGGACGAGCTGCTTGACCTTCTTGCCGCCCACTTCTGCAGGGTAGAAGCGCATGTTGGGCAGTGCGTTCTTCACAGCCTGCGTGAACAGGTCGTGGCTTGACTTGAGCACCTTGAAGCTGCCGGGCTCGTAGCGCCCGTCCGCATCGACGATGAACTGGGCGAGCACCTCGCCCTCGACGTTTGCAGATCGGAGCATGTCGGGATAACGCAAGTTGCCAGTTCCCGGAATTTGCTGCACCTGCTTTTCGACCTGGAACTCGAAGTACGGCTGATCGCCGACAGGGCCTGTGCCACCCACGACACCCTTGGCGCTACCACCCTGCACACCCTTTCCGGAGAAATCAGCCTCGTCCGTGACTTTCTTGGACAGGTCGATATCCGGCAGGACATCCGGCACCTTGATAGGCGCCGTGAGGACCTGGAAGCCCTTGGGCGGAGGCGGCGCAACCACGACCTCCTTCGGAATGGGCTTCGGCTCTTCCTTCGGCGGCGGCGGCTCTTTCTTCTTCACGTCGACGAACTCGACCTTCTCCGCGTGCGCCTTCTCGATCGTGCTCTTCGCCTGCAGCGTGCCGTACACGGCAGCCGTGCCGACAATCGCGTGCAGGACGCCACTGAGGATCAAACCTCCAGTGGTGCGCTGCTTCTTTGGCTTGGATTCCAGCAGATTGTTGAACATGTCCTCGAAGACCTTCCCTTGGCTAAAGGACGGGACACCCACTTCCACAACGCAAACTATTCCAACGCGAGTGGACGGGAACTACCAACGGATTAAGATTTGGTGAAGACCGAGTTACTTGCCGATGTCATGAGAATCACGCAGTGCCGCGATCTTCCGTGGCATCGAGCACGAGCATAGGAAGCACGACCGTGAACACCGAGCCGCGGCCAAGTCGCGACTGCGCAGTGAGGCGCCCTCCGTGCGCGTGTGCGATCCATTGGCTGATCGCGAGCCCTAAGCCGAACCCGCTTCGCTCACTGCCACGAGAACGCGCCCGATCCGCGCGCCAGAATCGATCGAAGACGTAGGGAAGGTCCGCGGCCGAGATGCCAATTCCGGAATCGCGCACTGTGAACGCGATCTCGTTGCCGAGCAGCCGGCTCAATGAAATCTCCACGTTGCCGCCGCGCGACGTGTACTTGATGGCGTTGGTGATGAGGTTGAGAAAGAGTTGTCGCAGCCGCCGTGCATCGCCGTCTACTATAGCCTCCTCGAGGACGCTGAGCGTCACACGCTGGCCGGCATGTTCACCGAGGATCACCGCCGTTTCATACACGTCTCGCACGAGCGGTCCCAATGCGACTGGCTCACGATGCAGATCGAACCGCCCTTCGTCCGCACGTGCGAGCGTGAGGAGGCTATCGACAAGGTCGGACATGCGTGCCGTCTCCTGCAACGCTTCCTCCAGTGCCTGCATCGCCTCGCTGCCCGCTGCGTTCGGATGCATGGCCCGCTCGACGTCGGCGCGCATCACGGTGAGCGGTGTCTTGAGCTCATGGCTCGCGTCGGCAGTGAAGCGACGCAATGCCCCGAACGATGTCTCGAGGCGGCCGATCATCGCGTTCAAGGTGGTGCCGAGCCGCGACAACTCCTCATTGCCAAGGTCCGACGGCAAACGCCGGTGCAGGGAGCGGCCGTCCGTGATGGCTTCTACCTCGTTGATGATCTGTTCAATCGGCTCGATGGCCTGACCAGCGATAGCGTACGATACGCCGATCGATGCGAGGATCAGAAATGGAAACACGACGACCATCGTCCCGATGAGCACACTCGGCGTCAGCTCGAGCAGTGTCGTGGGCACGCCGCTCACGATGCGGTTGATGTTCGGAAAGAGTGCCGAGTCGCGGCGCGCGGCCATGAGCAAACCGCCACCGAACAACCTGTCGTCGATCTTGATGACCTCTCCCTCGCCGTCCGGCACGAGATGTCCCGCACTGGCGGTCACCCAGTTGCGATCGGCCTCCGGCAGTTGCCGGATACCGACTGAGCTGTAGATCTGGCGTTTGTCCGGACCGTACACGATGTAGTAGCCAGGCACGCGATCGAGCTGCACGAGCATCTCAACCGTGGCGAAGACGCAGCTGCCCTTGAGCGTCTCGTCACAGGGACGCTCTTCGGTGAGCGGCTTTCCTTCACGCGCCAACTGCAGCAGGAAGTCGTACGTGCGGTCGGCCTGCGTAATGGTCACGCGGCTCAGTTGTCGGAGCTGGAGGCCGCGTGCGTTGTGTGCGAAGTAGAGCGCACCCGCAAACAGGATGACGTTGCCGACGAGCGCGAAGCCATAGGCAACGGTGAGCCGCGCGCGCAGCGTGGCCATTCGCGGACCGCTACTCCTTCAGCACGTAGCCGACGCCGCGCACGGTCGTAATCAGCTTTCGCTCGTGCTTTGCGTCGATCTTCTTGCGCAAGTGGTTGATCACGACGTCCACGATGTTCGTGCCGGGATCGAAGTGATAACCCCACGCGTACTCGGTGATGAGCGTGCGGCTCATCACGCGGCCCTGATGGCGCGCGAGATACTCGAGCACCGTGTACTCCTTGGGCGTCATCTCGATGAGCTCTCCGGCGCGCCGAACTTCGCGCGTCGCCTGGTCGATCACCAGGTCGCCCACGGTGAACGTCTGCGACGCGATCGAGCGTGGACGCCGCGCGAGCGCCTCCACGCGCGCGAGCAACTCCTCGAACGCGAACGGCTTGGTGACGTAATCATCTGCCCCTGCCCTGAGTGTCGCGACCTTCGCATCCACGGCGTCCTGTGCCGTCAGCACGAGCACCGGGCGCTGAAACCCCTTTGCGCGCAGCGACTGCAACACATCGAGCCCGCTCTTGCCAGGCAATCGCATATCGAGCACGATGAGATCGTACGCTTCGGAACTCGCGCGGCGCTCGCCCTCCTCGCCGTCGGTCGCGAGATCCACCGCCCACCGATGTTCTTCGAGACCGCGCTTCACGTACTGTCCGACCGTCGGATCGTCTTCGATCACGAGAATCCGCATCGAGCTACTCCACTCCGTTGGGACGAACGAATCCGTATTCGCGGATTTTTCGGTACAGCGTCTTCGAGCTGATTCCCAGCGCCGACGCGGCGCGGCCCTGATGCCAGTTCGTGTCGTGCAAGACCGACTCGATGTGCCGTCGCTCGAGCTCGGCCAGCGAAACGGCTGGTGACGGGGAGGATGCCGATCCAGCGCCCGGTAATTGGAGCGGTAGGTCGCTCGCCCGAATCTGCGGGCCGTGCGCCAGCAGCACGACGCGCTCGATGACGTTGCGTAGCTCGCGGACGTTGCCGGGCCAGGGGTACCGGCTGAGGACCTCCAGCGCCTCGACAGTGAGCGTTGGTGGATTCGCCTTGCCAAACAACCGCAGGAATTGCCGCGCGATGAGAGGAATGTCGACGGAGCGCTCGCGCAGTGGCGGTAGCTTGATTTCGATCGTGTTGATGCGATAGAGCAGATCATCGC
>JBDTXZ010000129.1:0-7533 GCA_040005935.1 bacterium
AGCCCGCCGACCAACGTACCGTTGATGCGAATGAATTGGAGATCGCGACCGATCTGCACCTCGATCTTTCTCGACGCATCCGTTGCATCCCAACCTTCGACAGTTTTCGCGATCAGTTCGGCTACCTCTGGCCGGTACTGATCCACGACGCCCAGCACGAGTCGCTCGGCCGCTCGATCGACATCTTCGAGAAAGGCGGCGTTTCCTAACGCGCGCTCAGCAATTGCTCCAATCGCCCGCTCCAGTGGCTCGGGCGACGGTGCGTCGGGGCCAGCATACTTCGCGAGCGAACTCTGCGCCGCGCGCAGCAGCGCATCCGACAGTTCTTCAACGGCCGGGTGCGTCAGCAGCTTTTCCTTCATCGCCTCGGCACGCGCAATTGTCTCCGGGGAGTTGTGCAGTTTTTCGACGAAGCCGCGTAGGGCGTTATCGAACTGCTCCCGCAACGGATGCTGTTCGTCGGCAGCAACCTGATCCAACGTCCGCTCGATGCCCGCGACGATTTTCTGATAGACCTTGTCGTCCACCGCACCAGGCACCCACCACGGACTCTCTTCGGCGATTCGCACCCGGATGAGTTCCTTGTTGTCCGCCACGATGCGGCTCACCAGCTTCACCAGCTTGTCGAGCA
This sequence comes from bacterium, assembly GCA_040005935.1. GTDB lineage: Bacteria > Gemmatimonadota > Gemmatimonadetes > Gemmatimonadales > Gemmatimonadaceae > AG11. The sequence goes on from JBDTXZ010000129.1 coordinate 632, forward strand.
TCTCTTGATGCCGATCGTCAGTCGTCGCCAAGGCCAGGAGATCGCCGAGTAACGGCGCGATTTGCGCCTTGCGGAGTTGCTCCACGAGTGTCTCGTGGACGGTGTCCTGAAGCTCAGCGCTCGGAATGGATTCCGCGGCTCGAGCCACACCACCTGCGATTGCCCGCGCCACGCGCGTTTGATGCTCCGGTTGCGCGAGCCACGTGGCCGCGCGTTCACCAAGTCGCATCCCCGCGAGCTGCCGGCTGATCACCTCGTGCGCGAGGAAGTTATTGCCGACAAAATTGCCAAGACTCCGGCCGATTCGATCTTTCCGCTGTGCCACGATTGCCGTGTGCGGAATGGGAATTCCCATCGGATGACGAAAGAGTGCGGTCACGGCAAACCAGTCCGCGATGCCGCCGACCATCGCAGCTTCCGCGGTGGCGCGGATGAGGCCGATCCAGAAGGGCGCGACGTCGGGTCGCAGGTGAGAAAAGGTGGCGGTCGCGACGAAAAGCGTGGCGAACGCCGCAAGCAGGCCCGTGGCACGCCGGCGCATGATCGCGTACTGCCGAACTTTTTCGGAATCGTCCTTTACGACGAGCATGGATGGAAATCAGGGTGGGGAATTGACATCCCAGCAGTCTGTCGTCCTGAGCGGAGCGAAGGACCTGCACGTGCTGTTGAATAACAGGTGCAGGTCCATCGCCTGCGGCTCAGGACGACAAACTCGATCAGAGCTGAGCGGAGCGAAGGATCTGCACCTGCTATTGAAAAACAGGTGCAGGTCCTTCGCCTGCGGCTCAGGACGACAAATTCCCTAGAGCTGGGCGTCACCGTTCTCCAGCGAACGCCAGAGGTACCAGCTCGCGACCGTCGCATAGGGCCGCCACGTTTCGCCGAACACGACCACCTCTTTCGGCGTCGGGCGCTTTGCCAACCCGTACGCGCGCTGAATGGCGTTCTGGATGCCGAGGTCGAGCTCGGGTAGCACGTCCGGGCGGCCAAGCCGGAACATCAGGAACATCTGCACCGTCCAACGCCCAATGCCCTTTACCTGCACCAGGTGCTCGATGATGCTGTCGTCAGACAGCCGTCCGAGATGCGCCAGCGGCAACGTGCCGTCCACCACGCGCGCCGAGAGGTCGCGCAGGTAGCCGATCTTCTGGCGCGACAGCCCCGCACCCCGCAGCGACGTATCGTCACTCTCGAGTACCAGTTCGGCGCGCGGACGCTTTTTCGGATAGAGCTCGCAGAACCGCCGGTGAATCGTGCCCGCTGCTTTTCCGGAGAGTTGCTGAAAGACGATGGAGCGGACGAGCGCATCGTAGTGCGTACCCGTGCGGCCCTGCTCGAGGCGGCATGGACCCACAAGCGCGATGACCTTTGCAAGGACAGGATCGGCGCGCTTCAGGTGACTGATGGCAGAACGATGCGATACGCTCATGATGCGAACTGGAGACGAAGACAGGCGGGAATCCTGCTCGCGGAAAGATACGCCGAGGCCAGCGGCGCGCGACGCAAGCCCATGCAATCAGGTCGCGCCAACCTGTATTTTACTGTCGACGCCGTTTCGAACCATTCCGGAGAGACCATGCAGCCGCAATTCAGGAAGTTGGGCGAGTCCATCGAGATCCGATGACACGCCTCATCAACTACTTCCTCAAGGGGATCGTGTTTCTCGCTCCCCTGGCGTTCACGATCTATATCTGCGTTCGGATCTTCACCACGATCGACGGATGGCTCGGGATCGGGATCCCCGGTGCGGGCTTCGCGATCACGGTGGTGCTCATCACCATCTTTGGTTTCCTCGCGCAGAGCTTCCTAACGCGCGGCGTACTGAACGTCGTGGAGAATCTGCTCAACCGGCTGCCATTCGTGCGCCTCTTGTATTCCTCGACCAAGGATCTGCTTAACGCATTCGTGGGTGAGAAGCGTCGCTTCGACAAGCCGGTGTTGGTCGCGCCCTTTCCGGGTGGTGTGGGACGCGTGTTCGGCTTTGTGACTCAAGAATCGCTCGCCGGACTCGGACTGACCGATCACGTGACCGTGTATTTGCCGCACTCGTACGCTGTGTCGGGGGTCCTGTGGATTTTTCCGTCGAGCGCCGTCACGCCCATCGACGCCGACAGCGCAGAGGTCATGGCGTTTATCGTATCGGGAGGGGTCACCGCGCCGCCCGGTATTGCAGTCGCACCCGCTGGCGTTACGGTTGCGGCGCCCCGGCGGTAATCGCGTCTGCGACCCGCTCCCGCTGGTGTTCGTTCTTGCTGAACAGCAACACGAGCACGTTGTCGTTCTGGATCAGCGTCGTCTCGCTCTTCATGCTGACCGGACGCTTCTGCGCGACGAACCTTGTTGTGTCGAGCGACGCGCCGGCGGCGTGGCGCGATACCGTGTCTGGATACAGATACACGGCGACGCCAGAGATTCCGACCGTAAATAGCAACGGCTTCACGCTGAACGTGGGCAGGTCACCGATCTTGTCCGCGCCACTCTGCGGAGCGAGACCCGATTGGTCGAGACGAATGCGCACGGTGCACTCGCTCCAATGCCCCGTTCTCTGACAGAGCGGCTGTGCGCCGGAAGCGGTGGACGCAGTGGCCGCCTGCCTGATAGCGGCCGTATCGCTGGCGGCCTTCCCGGGTCGACACGCGGCAAGGCTGGTCACAGCGACCAGCCCCATGACGACTCGGCGCATTACGACCACTTCATCCGATCGCGCAGCGCGGCCACATGCGCGACGTGATGCTTGCCGTGCCACGAATAGGTGTTGAGCAAACCATCCACGGTCATTGCCCCGTTGTCGGGATGCGTGAGCGGACGCTCGAACGCGTCGTCCGCCGTGTTGCGCAACAGCGTCACCAGTCGTTCATGCATTGTCTCGAGCAGCGTGAGCGAGATCTCGACGGGGAGCGTCCGCGCGTCTTCGAGCTCCGCCCACCTGGCTTCGTCGTACGGTTTGATCGTTGGGTTCTCCTCTGTGAATGCCAGGCGAAAGCGCGCGTAGGCGTTCAGGTGGCTGTCGGCTACGTGATGGACGAGTTGACGAACTGTCCACCCGTCGGGTCGATACGGCGTATCCAATTGCGCATCTGTCAGGCCATTCACTGCGTGGCGGAGCGTCGCTGGAGCCGACGCAATCGCGTCAATGGCCGCTCGGCGCTCGTCGGAGGACATGTGCGTCTTGCGTTCCAGTTTGCCGATTGGAAAACGGAGATCAGGCTCGGTGGGAGAGGCCGTGGACATGATCGAAGGGCTCGGTTTGGGGACACGGTGAGCTGCATGCGGAAGCTAATTTCCGCTGACAGATGCGGTAGCATGGTCCACAATACTCATCGGGCCTTCCCGCCTCAGGGGGGAAGCGAATACGTTACAGTCGTGCACACGCGGATGATTGCGATATGACAGAAAAGAAGCGTCGCCCCGCGAAGAAGCGCGGCGGGCCAGTACACAAGTCGCCGTACTTTCTGCAGCCGGGAAAGCAGGGTGCCGTCACCGTGTTGCGGCGTCCGGCCGGCAATCGCATCGATGCGAAGCTATGCGGCACGATGTCGAGCCGTGCGATGGCCTTGGCGCTGGTGAAGCAGCTCGAGAAGGCGGAGTCTGTTGTGAAAGACCTCTTTCTCGAAGCCACCGATGACGGCATCGAAGCGCTCGATGCCGTGTTGGAGGCGTGCCGCCAGTCGGTGATTCGCCGTGGCGAAATGGCCGAGGGCGCGCATCACGCACCGAGCACCGGTGCGGGTCAAGGCGCGCGAAAGCGCGGACGCGGCCGTAAGCGGGGACAGCCACCTCGGCCCCGTGGCGCACCGCCGGCGCCCCCGGGCGACGCCGAAGGCACGAGCGCCGCCTGACATACACACCGCTCTCCCGCGCATACGTGGCGCGGGATGGCGCGCCGGTCGTGGGCGCCGTGGACACCGCGATCTTTGCGCGCCGATACTTTGGCCACTGCATGCGCTGCGGTTTTTGCGCGGACGCCTGCTGTCAACACGGCGTCGACGTATCGGTCGTCGAGCGGGACAGGATTCTCGCGCGCGCGAATGAGATCGAGTCGCTCGTCGCGACCCCTCCGTCGGCGTGGTTCGAGTCTGCGATCACGGTGGACGCCGACTTCCCCGGCGGCGCGGCCACGCGCACCACGGTGGTGAACGGCCGTTGTGTGTTCCTGCGTCGCGACGCGCGGGGGTGTGTGCTGCACGCCTTGTCGCTGGAGACGAACGACGACTATCACCTGCTGAAGCCGATGGTCAGCGCGCTCTTTCCGGTGACGTTTGGAGACCAAACGCTTCTGTGCTCGGAAGAGCTGGCGGAAGGCTCGCTCGTGTGCGCTGGCGAGGGGCCTACTGCCTACGAGATGGCGCGCGCTGAGCTGCGCTACTATTTCGGAGAAGAGTTGGTGTCGGAGCTCGACTTGCTTGCGGACCGCGAGAAGAACAGCATGGGGCTTGGGGCCGAGGCTGGGGGAACGGGGGCAACTGCCGGCCTGAGTCTTCCCTGACTTCGCCGCGCTCGTGAGCAGGCGCGGGAGGTCGCCATGCCCAAGCCGCGCCGGAGCAGGTGAACGCTCAGGCGCGGCCGCACGCGTGGGTGGACACCAACGTTGTCCTATCCGGAATCTCTTCAGTATCCCGGCCGTATTCTCGACGCATGGCAGGCCGGCCACCGCACGCAGTGCTCTCGCCCGCGATCCTGGCGGAGTATCATCGTGCCAGCGCAGCACTTCCCGCGCGCTACCCCAGCGCCGAGGCGGGATGGAAGTAGCGCAACAGCGGACCCTCGTGAACCTCCGCTGCAAACGGCTGGTACCAGTCGTCAAACGTCGGCTCCGACCGTCGGAAGTTCGGAGCGCATTGGTCACTGCTCGACCGAACACGACGAGGTTGTGGCCTCCAAGTCGCCTCTTAGGCCGCCATCCATTAGTTCCAGAGCCCGAGCATCGCGGTGGCGAGCGTTTCCTTAACACGTGCGAAAATCTCAGCCGTCGTCCTCTTCGTCATTGCGGCCCGTGGTTGTGGCTGCGCTGACGCCCACTCTGCTGCAGGGCCGCATGGAAGGCTGCAGACAACTGCAGTTGTCCAGCCAAGGTTGAACGCGGTGAGGATACGGCCACGACAGGGAGCGATATAGTAAACGGTTATGTGCGCTCATCGCCAAAGCGACTTCGCTGTGTACTGCGAGTTACAGTCTTGCGGCTTCCATGCGACAACGGCTCATTCTAAACAAATTGTGTGCCTCCAATGTAAGATGCTATGTTGTTGTAAAACAACAAGTTAAATGCCCGCATACTGTTCCTCTAATCTCGCGGCTCTTGTCACGGGGCTTGCATTGCTCGCGGCCGCGAGACATCCGCGGCGCCACGGCCCATCCGCGACTCCACGTCTCCGCGCGTTTCCCTCTCCTTCCGGACACCCAATGAAGACAGTGAGAATGATGTTCGGCTGCGCACTGGCGGTTGCGGCGCTGTCGAGTACCCCCGCACAAGCACAAGTCGTCAACTACGCCGACGTCGCAGGACTGCGCACCTTTCAGGACGTGAACACGGGACGCGTCTGGCTGGATCTCGACAACTTCTTCGGTCTCACGGCCAATGAGATGTTCACCATCGCATCGTCTGCCGGTTTTGCGAGCGCCAATGCCACGGACCTCAATCAGCTCTTCTCCGGACTGCCACTCAATGCCGGACAATGGGCGGGCTACTCGGCAATCATGGGCTCGGCGCCGAACCGTGCGCTCATTTGGGGTGCATACGATGTCACGGGTGGAACTTCTACCATTCCCTGGGCGTACTCTTACGATTACGAGACCGCCTGGAACGTTGTCGGCCCCAGCTTCGATCCGAACAGCGTCCCGAATGGTGGCGGCCCCTATGCCGACATGAACGTCTGGGCATACCAGAGCGTAGTCGCGACGCCGGAACCCGCATCCATGATCCTGCTCGGTACCGGACTCCTGGGCGTTGGTGGCGTCGCACGCCGCCGCCGTAGCGCCATCTAATCAAGCGCCACTTGGTGCTCTGGTTGCTGGACACATGAAGAAGCCTCCGCGCACGCGGAGGCCTCTTCGTATCTAGAGTCGAACCCAGACTGACTCGGCTACCCCGAAGACCTCTCGCACCAGAGGAGTTTCAACGATTCGAGCAGGACGAACGCGCCGAACGCAGCGCGCGTAAGCAATCCGGCCGCGGGACGTCACGCGTGTCGGCAGGATATGTCGAAGAAGAACCCCAGCACGAAGTCGATGAAGATCCTGCGGTCGGTGGATGGGCCGCCACGTCGAGATTGCTGCGCATGGCCGCCGAGCCGAGCTCGGCCACCTGTGCATCGAGACCGGAAATATTTCTTCCCCGTGAGCAGGTTGCGCGCGGTGAGGCTGACGCGGGGACTCTAGAAGCCAAGCTTCGCCCTGACGATCCACCGGCATGACACCGTGGCGCCAAGGCTCACTTCGCGGAGCTGAGGAAGGTGACCTCTTCGACGTCCGGCGTCATAACGCCGTTGTTGTATCCCGTGAGCCCGTATTCCCACTCCTGCGACCCGTAATCCGCGGGCCGCATGGATTGTATGCGCCAGGGGGAACTCCCTCCGGCGCCTACCAAATCCGTACCACCCGCGTCTATGTCGGGAAACTCACGCCAGTGACTCGCAGGAACTGCTCCTCGCGAATCGCGGTGAGGAAGGACTCCGGCCCAGCGCCATCCGGCAGCACGCGAAGAATGCGCAACGCAATCTCGTGACTCACGTCGACACCGGCCGGAAAAGCGTGTGGGTCGATCCCCACACGCTCCATCTCCAGCCACAGCTCACCGAAGCTTCGTTCGTCACTCATGCGCGCCGGTGAAGCCACTCTTCACGGTTTAGGGCCGGCTGGTGCCGAGCCCCAGACGTTGTTCGTGCGATCAACATCAACGAGTCGCT
>JBDTXZ010000130.1:0-7528 GCA_040005935.1 bacterium
CCAGCATCGTGCTGTCGATCGTCGCGCTCCACCCAGCTGGGCAATTGCCATTCGGCGACAAGCTCGCTGTCTCCACATACAGCTTGGGTTTCTACCTCTTTAAAACTCTGGTACCTCTGCGCCTCTCGCCGCTTTACGAGATGCCGCAACAGGTGCATTCGTACGCCGCCGGGTTTCTCGCGAGCTATGTGCTGTGCGTCACGCTCACGGCGTTCGCGTGGATGAATCGCCGGCGATGGCCATGGTTTACGGCCGCGTGGGTCATCTTCGTGGCGATCTCACTCCCGATGCTTGGCATCGTGCAAAATGGGCCACAGATCGCAGCGGACCGATACACGTATCACGCGGCCCCCGCGCTAGCGCTTCTTGCCGGCGCTGCCTTCTTTCGCCTGCAGCGCATCGTGCGGCCCGTGGCGGCGCGCGCGCTTGGAATCATTGTCGTAGTCGGCCTTTCCGTTCTTACGTGGAATCAGGCCAAAGTGTGGCGCAACTCGGAGACGCTCTGGACACAGGTCTTGTCGCTTGATCCGGGTTCGTCATATGCGCACAGCGCATGGGCTACCCTGCTGTACGACCAGAATCGCGTTGACGAAGCGTTGGACCACAGTAAGCGCGCAGTTTCGCTCGCGCCTGGCCTTCCGGAAGCACATAACAACCTCGGCGTCGGGCTGGCTCGGCAAGGTAAGTTTTCCGATGCGATCGACGAGTATCGCCAGGCATTGGCCATCAAGCCGCGCTACGACGAGGCCCAGAACAATTGGGGAGTGGTGCTTGCCCGTCAAGGCGATGTGAACGCAGCGGTCGATCACTATGTGCAGGCACTCGCCGTAAATCCGCAGTATGCCGATGCCCACGTGAACTGGGGAAATGTGCTCGTTCGCACGGGTAGGCCAGTTGAAGCCATCGCGCATTATCGAACCGCGCTCGACATCCGGCCCGATCATGCGGAGGCGCAGTTCAATTGGGGCGTTGCACTCGCACGGCTGGGACGACTTGCCGATGCGGCAGAGCACTTTCGTCTCGCACTTGCCCTCAATCCGGATCATGTCGAGGCGAAAATGTATCTGGAGCGCGCGCAGCAGATGATGCGCTAGTTTGGCTAGGCTTGGGGCCAATGCTGCTCAGCTCAGGTGGGAATGGATGTCATCCCGCAAGCGCGAGCGCTGCGAGCGCGTGTCGGGATCTTCTGTTCACGCGCTCGACGAACGCCACAACCGATAGTAGATCCCGACACTCGCTTCGCTCCTTGCGGGAAGTCAATCCGTGTCTGAACCGTATCGGCCTTAGGGCTCCGCCACTTCGATCGTCTTGCCTGATGGGAGCTGTCCACTTACCGCCCGACGTGCGCCCGATGGCCATTGTACTTCCAGTGAATCGAGGAGGTCCGCATCGCCTAGCTAGTCCGAAGTACGGCGGCAGGCCGCTCTGTGAGAGATAGTTGGTTTTACCATCCATAACCTTCATGACGCGCCGGTGATCCGGCAGCACGGCCGTGACGAGCGCGCCCAATCCCTGCCGATTCGAGCGCGAGCCTTTGAGGTGCACCTTGACGTCGTAAATGCGCGCACGACGTGCACATCACGCTGCTCAGCGTCGTGTTCAAAGGACGAAGGCTCAGACGCATGTTTTGTGAGCGAATTGAAGCAGAGGGATATCGCGCGGTCAGCGCACATTATCCGTCCGTGAATTACGCTCGGCTTGCCGGCTTGGTTGGGCTGACATGCGCAAACAGATCTCGCCGCACCTCTGGGTTGCTGATCTTCCAGATCACACCGTCAGTGAAGTAGTGGTGGATATTCAGGAACATCAGCAACAGCACCGGTGTGACCCGGCCGGGTTCTTCACCGAACACATTTGCAACGGCGTCCATCGCCCGGCCCGGAACCACCTGCGCAACGAGGACGCTCACGCCGAGGAGGATGAATCCGTAAAGCGCCATGTGTTCGAACAACTGGCGGCGAGATGACGCCGGTTTCGCCGTCGTTCGATTGATCTCGACTCTGATGGGGAACGCGAGATATTGGAGCGCGTGGGCGATCTGGATCCAGAAGATTGCTTTCGGGTCTCGCGCCATCACTGCATACCAGATGAAGATCGCGACCCACGCGACCACGGTTCGCGCGGGCGGCAGCTTGCCCGTGCGACCGCGCATACGCGCAATGCCAATCAATCCGAGCACGAATGCCACCAGCGTTCCTGCGCTGAGCACGAGGTACGCCGGCCGCACTGCGCCAGGGTTCTTGAGCTGCGTGTAGAGGAACCACGTGACGTGCCACGCGAGCAGTATTCGCAGGCTCGTTCGAATCAGGAACCGTTCTGACTTGTCAAAGCTGGTACCGCCCAAATATGCGTACGACGCCATCATGCCCCACACCTGACCCGTGTAATGCCACGCCAGATACGCGCTGGCAACGGAGATGAGGATGATGACGCCGGCGGTCGAATACTGCGCCTCCCAAATCGCGCCGACCACGGCCACGAGCAGGATGATGGGCACGTAGATCGATGCCCACTTGTGCCGAAGAATGGACTCGCGGCTCCGATAAACGATGCGGTACGATGCCATGAAATGCGGCATGTTGATGGCAGTCGCCACCCACGCCTGCGCGCCCGCGCCAATGAGCAGCAGGTCGGAGCGGCCGCTCAGTAACAGGGGCACGAACACGATCACCGACAGTCCCCCGGCGAAGAGGAAGTCGGCGACCGGTGAAAGGATCGACGCCGGACGTGTCAGCTGTGCGGGGGCTTCGTGGTATCGCGCGGCGGCGGTGTAGTAGCCGGCATATCCTTGATTCGTTTCACGACCACCGCGCCGCCGCTCGCCGCCGTGCCGTATTCGCTCTCCGCACGAGAGGGATCGAGATACCGCACTTCGAATACCGTCGACGCGAGCATGTTCTTCAGCGTGCCGATGTCGCTCTCATGGACACCGTCGACCCACAGCCCCATCTTCGACACGGAGTTGCCCATGGACCTCACGCCCCGCGGTGTTGCCAAGAAATGCGGTCGCAAGCTGCGAATCACTCCGTAGATGTCCTGGTCCTTCAACGCCGAATTGTCGATGTCCTCTCGGCTGATGACGTCCCGGTTCTTCTGCGCGTGGGCGATATGTGGTGCGAGCCCCAGGAGGCCGCCCGCCAGCATCAGGGCCGTTAGGCCGACTCGAATTCTTGTCATGACACTCCCTCCAGATGGATGGAGAAGTATCTCACTAGGTACACCCTAAGAAAAGGCCGCCGGGCAGCTGCCCGGCGGCCCTGATCCTGGCTTAGCAGAGTCTTTACACGCCTGCAGGACGGGGTGGGCGCCTGTCCCACATGAATGTCATACCAGGCGCCGCGAACGATGCGGCGTTGCTGCCGGCCGTTGAGGCTGGAAAAATGATAGCAGTGACCGCAGAGCCGGCGACCGTAGTGCCGGGCAGTGCGTCGATGTCGAGAACTGAGGTGCCGGCGCTCGAGCTTGCGGCTGCGCCAATGAGCGCCAGCGACTGGGGAACGAATACTGTCCCGCCACCGACTGGCTGTACGTTGTAGAGAATCTGCGACGGCGCCGCAGTGATGAATGCCGATCTGCTCATCGGCGCAACCGACGACCATGTCGGCGCTGCCGGGGCCGTTCCTGTGGATGCGAACGTTCTCACATCGAGCGCCGTGCCGGTGGTGTTGATGATCCGCAGTCCAACCTGGCTCCCCGGGTCTGGGATCGTCTCCTCGTAAAACACGAACTTCATGCCGCCAGTGCGAGCGGAGCCCCACATCATTGCTGTGTACAGCTTGCCTGCTTCGATCGTGAGCGTCGTATCCCTGAGGACAGTGGACGCCACCGCCGCGTCGGGGCCGTTCAGGAAGATGCGGAGGTGACGCGCACCAGCACGGGTGTTCTTGTACTGAATCTGCGCTGATGCCGTAACACCGCCCGACGAAGCCGGACCGTTACGGAAGCCGATCTTGTAGTGATCGCTGTTCTCGACGATGTCCACGAACCGGAAATCCATCGCGTTGGTGTCGGGCACGGCGTTGATGAAGCGGACACCCGCCGTGGGAATGTCCTCCGTGGCAACAATCTTGTCAGGGGTCGAGCATGCACTCGTGGCGCCTATCGCCAGGCACAGCATCGAGAGCTTGAAGAAACGACGCATAGATACTCCGTAGAGGTTGAGGCGCCGGACGGCGCTCATGGCACGCGTATGCTGCTACCGGATGGAGGAGGCGTTACTGGATCTTCGGTGCCTGACCCCACCAGGGAACGAGTAAGGATGTAGGCAATCGCTGCTACACCGACCGCTCCGAGTGTGACTGTGCGTGCCGTGGAAAAATGACGCTGGTAGGTAGAGCTGACATACTCGGACTTGATGTGGACCTGCTCGCCTGTCCAGACCTGGTCACCACCGCGCAACGTGTGAATGGAGGCGACCGCGACGAGATACTCCGCGTTTTCTCTGCTGATCAACTTGCCTTGTACCTGCGCGATCTCAGGGCCCATCGCACCACCGAGGCCTACTCGACCAACATCATTGATGTCGAACGCGAGCTCGTCACCAATCTCCGGCGCGATTCCCCCTGCGGGCTGCAACGTGTAGCAACCCGCAAGGAGTGCACTGGTCACCAGGACACTGGCGATCCGAATCATCCGCATCACGTACTACCAGCCGTATGTTCCCTTGACCGCGGAAGCGGGAAGGCTCCCGCCGCCGGTGCTGTAGATCTGTGCACCAGAGCGACCACGCGCCTGAAGGTCCTGATACGGCGGCGCCCAATGCAATGGCGTACCAGCAGGGAGGTCGCCCCAACCGCGTCCATCGATGAACCACCCGATGAAGGTCGTATAGGCTTCCTCGTTTCGCTTCTCCCACTTCATGGCTTCCATCATGTTGCCGCACGCGACCGTGTTGTAGGTCGGCCCGACGGGAACCTTCGGAACGCACGCGTTGCCGCCAGGAACCGGGCTCGTTGCGTCGAAAGCCGTAATAGCGGGTAGACCATTCGTCGTGCGGGTCTTGTTGATGAGAGCCGCCGCAGCCGCGAAGTTCGACTTCCGGATCTGTCCCTCTGCCTCGAGCATGTTCAGCTCGGCGACGGGAAAGAACACGAGCTTGCCGTTCAGTGCCGTCGCGTCGCCCGCGGTACGCCACGACCACCAACGCGCGTGGTCATAGTTCGACAGTCCCCAAGTGGGGCTGGACTGCGGATCGTTCGCCGACGGCCGGTTCACGAAATAGCGCTTGCAGGTCTGCGATGCGCCGTTGCAGGACGATATCGCAAAATCCGCCTGCTGCTGCGCGCGCGTTGTGCCCTGCGGCCAGCGAAGATCTGGAGTGGCCATCGTGAACGGGCCATCGGCACCACGTTCACCAAGTGACTTGGCAATCCATGTCCCATACGCGCCAGACGTGTCGGCCATACCGGCGACGAAGGGCGTCATTTGATGCCAGGTTCCGTACGAGTACAGCTGATTGGTCACGCCCTGGAACGGCCCGCTGATCGTGTTGGTGATGTTGTCGTGGTTGGCAGTGATGCCGTTCTGCGCATCCGCGATAACCGCTGTCCAATCCACCGCTGCACGCTCCGCGGGAGTGCGCGCGACACTCGCGCGAATCCGGGCACGATAGCTACGCACCAGCTTCACGAACTCGGCCTGCGTGAAGGATGTAGACGACGGAATCCAACTCGATGGCAACGGGAAGCCATTGCCACCCGTACCAGGCGTCGTTGCGTAATCGATGGACTTCTGAAGTGCGGCCATCGATGCAGCAGCAACGTCGTTGTAGCCTTTCAGTTCACCGGCATCCTCAGGGCTCGTCGCCTCGTCCACGACGGCGGACGAATCGTAGACGATGGCGAGGTAGCCGAGCGCGATGCCGCGCAGAAACTGCGCGTACGACTTCGCCCGAAGATCCTGGTTCGTTGAGCCAAGCGTGAAGCCCGGCTTGTTCAGCGTCGCGAGAACGCTCGACGCGACGCGCTGAACTTCATTCTCGAACTGATAGATCTTCAACTGCTCCGCGGCGCACCCATTGCCGATGGAGTTGTCATTGGGTGGGCGCGGAATGGTGACTCGCTGACCCATGCAGTTGTTCGAGAGACTGGAGAAGTCCTCGAACGACTGCACCATGGCCATGAGAGCGACGTTAGATGTGTTGCGGTAGAGCCCCTCATGCCACCGCTTGTAGTACGTGCCAATGAGCGACTCGACGTCGGTGGAGGAGGCCAGAACACGCGCCGTTTCCGGGTTGTTCGGATTCTCAACCTTGAGGTCGCACGCGCCCACACCGAGCAACGCCACCACACTCGCGGCAGTTCGGATCCAGGTTCGATTCATATTCACAACAGCTCCTAGAAGCGCGTGGAGAGGGAGATCGTGAAGGTGCGGAGCGTTGGGAAGCCGAAAGCGTCCGTCTGGTTCAGCAGGCCTGAACCGGTACCGACGGTTCCACTTCCTGAGTTGGAGCCGACTTCTGGATCGAGACCAGAGTAGTTCGTGAACGTCTTCAGGTTGCGCCCAATCACACCAACGGTCCAATCGCCGACCTTGCCGACGGGCCCGAGTTTGTAGCTCAGACTCACTTCACGAATCTTCGCAAACGAGGCCTTTTCAACGACGTAGTTGTTTGGGCCAAGCACATCATACAACCCACCGATACCAGTGCTCTCGCTCGGTCCACCGCGCCATTCGTAGCCGAGCGGTACAGCCGTCTCGACAGACTGATTGGCGGCGTCGAAGTACGAGGAGCTGAAGTCCAGAATGCCCCAGCCTTCGCCCTGATTGTAGACCGAGTGGCCCATGGTGCCGTCGAGCAGCCCATAGAAAGACAACCGCTTGTACGTCATGTTGTTGCTGTACGTGAAGCGGAAGTCTGGCAAAGCATGACCAATGATCTGGCTGATGCCAGCGCCTTCGTTGCGCTCGCCGCGGAGCGGACGATCAACGATCGGCATGCCCCAGTACAGCGGCACCTTGCTACCGAACGGAGACGCCGACCCCGGCAAGACGGTCTGCCAGAGGTTCTTCGTGATGCCATCCTTCCAGCTGTTGCCATCGCCAACCCAGACGATGTAGCCACGGCCGTTCTTCTGGTACGCCTTGCCATCGCCGCACTGGGTCTGGATCGATGCAGCCATCTCGCTGCACTCCGTGTAGAACTTGCGACCCCAGATGGCGCCGAACGTATTCTGCGGCTGGTCATTCTTGCCGTTACAAATAGCGCCACGATCTGCCGTGACGCAGCTCAGATTCGGGTTCGCTGTGATATGGAAGAAGCTCGCCGTGCCTTGGCCCGTGCCGCCGTCCTGGACGTACTCGGACGTGAAGAGCTCGGAGATCAGCGTGCGCGTGCGATCGTACGTGCCGCGCATGCTCCAGCTGAAGTCCTTCTTCTCCATGATGGGCAGGTTCAGACCGACTTCGTAGGTATGATTGTCGAGCGTGCCGGCATTCTGCCACTGCTGCGCGAAGCCCAGTGCGGACGGCGTGTTGACAAGCTGGATCTGATTTCGCGTCCTGGAGTCGGCCTTGGTGAGCTCGACGC
>JBDTXZ010000131.1:0-7505 GCA_040005935.1 bacterium
GGCTTCTCCTCTACATGTCGTCGATTTCGTTGGGCGTCGGCGCGCTCGTGGCAATCGATTCGTTCGCGAGTAACACGCAACGCTCCGTTCGCGAGCAGTCGCGAGCGCTCCTCGGTGGCGACATCGCGCTCTCGTCGCGAACCGCGTACACCAAGCCGGTCGCTGCCGCGATTGATTCCATGCGGCGCGAAGGGATTGGTGTCACGGACGTGACGAGCTTTGCGTCGATGGCGCTCGTGCAGCGCAGTGGCCTGACGCGCTTGGCGCAAATTCAGGCAGTGACGCCGGGCTATCCGTTTTACGGCGAAATCATCACGAAGCCGACGGGCGAATGGGCGCACCTGCAAGAAGGACGCGTTGCGCTCGTCGATCCATCACTGCTCATCGCGCTCAATGCGCATGTCGGCGATACGCTTGCACTTGGTTTTGCGCGATTCATCATTGCCGGCACACTGGTCAGTGTGCCAGGCGACGTTGGCGTCAGCACGACGATTGGGCCGCGCGTCTACATCCCCGCGAAGTACCTCGACGAGACGTCGCTGTTGATGTTCGGCAGTCGCTCTGATCACAAGACGCTGCTCAAGCTTCCGCCGGCAGTGACGCCGGCAAAGTTCATCTTTCGTTTCAAGACTCGGCTGGAGAAGGATCAAGTCCGCTTTCGCACAGCGGCGGAGACGGAGTTCAACCTTACGCAGGCCATCGACCAACTTCGCGACTTCCTCAGCATCATTGGACTCGTCGCGCTGCTGCTGGGCGGCATCGGCGTGGCGAGCGGCGTCAACGCGTTCGTCATGCGGAAGATTGACACCGTCGCCATTCTGCGATGCCTTGGCGCAACGAGCCGGCAGGTGCTGACGATCTACTTGCTGCAGGCGGTGGCCATGGGGCTGCTTGGCGCAGCCATCGGCGCGGTCATTGGGATCGGGCTTCAGCTCGGGTTGCCGTTCGTGCTCAAGGATTTTTTGCCGGTCGACGTGCAAGTCACGATCGAGCCCGTTGCACTGCTGACGGGATTGGTGGTCGGCGTATGGGTGGCGCTCGTGTTTGCCCTCAAGCCGTTGATCGCGCTGCGGAATGTGAGCCCGCTGCAAACGCTTCGGCGCGAATCCGATTCTGCGGCGCTTCGCGGCGCCAGCTTCGATCCCCTTCGCGTTGCGGTCGCGCTGGTCATCGTGCTCAGCGTGGCCGCGCTGGGAATCGCGCGCGCGGAAACGCCGCTTCAGGGTCTTGGCTTTGCGGGCGCGATCGCAGCGGCGGTTGGCTTGTTGTACGGCGCCGCCGCATTGCTCAGCGCTGGGGCACGCAGGGTTGTGCGACCGTCGTGGCCATTTGTGCTGCGGCAGGGTGTCGCGAGTCTCTACCGGCCGGGCAATCAAACGCGCTCCGTGGTGTTGGCGCTTGGCTTCGGCGTGTTCCTCATGAGCACCGTCTATCAGGTGCAGGACAATCTCCTGCGCACCGTCAGCGTAAAGCTCGATGCATCGAAGGCCAACGTGTTGTTCTTCGACGTGCAGGACGATCAGGGCGCACCGCTCGACTCGATGATCCGCGCCAATGGTTACACGATTTCTCAGCGCACGGCGATCGTGCCAATGAAAATCGTGGCGATCAACTCGCTCGTAGGTGAGCAGCTGCTCAAGGGCGACACGACATCGCAACGGGACTCAGCGGGCGGTCGCGAGAGCGGTGGCGCCGGGCGTGGGCGCGGTCGCGAGCGGTGGGTATTGCGACGCGAGTTTCGCTCGACGTATCGCGATTCGCTGATGCCGTCCGAGAAGGTGACGAGCGGACACTTTCCGGTTGGTGGGAGCCGAGCGGATCTCTTACCCGAGGTGTCGCTCGACGCCGAGGTCGCGAAGTCGCTGCAAGTGGGCATTCACGACACGATCACGTGGGACGTCCAGGGCGTGCGCGTAAAGACGCGCGTGACGAGCTTGCGCGACGTGAATTGGACACGCTTCGAGCCCAACTTCTTCGCCGTGTTCGAGAGTCGCGCGCTGGTCAAGGCGCCGAAACAATTCGTGATCCTCGCCGACGTGCGGGGTGAAGGTGCCGTTGCGCGACTCCAGCGCGATGTCATCACCGCATTCCCGAATGTGGCAAGCCTCGATCTTACGCTCGTTCAGCAAACAATCGGCAGGGTGCTCGACAAAGTGACCACCGCCATCCGCTTCATGGCTGGCCTCAGCTTAGCGCTCGGCATACCCGTGCTGTTCAGCGCCGTGAGCGCGACGCGTCGTGAACGATTGCGTGAAGGTGTACTGCTGAAAGTGCTTGGCGCGACCCGCCGGCAGGTTGGCCGCGTCATGTTGGCGGAGTACATGCTGTTAGGCTCGCTGGGCAGTCTTGCTGGTGCGATGCTGAGCATCGCAGGCGCGTGGGGATTGATGCACTTCGTCTTCAAGCAACCGTTCGTGCCTGCGATGCTCCCCGCATCGCTGGTGGCGCTGTTGATGATCGCGATCGCGGTGTCGATCGGGATGCTCACGGGCCGGGAAGTGTTCCGCGAGACACCAATGGCCGCACTCAGGGAGGCGTAGCGGAGTTGCGTGAACGGTGAACGGTGAACGGTGAACGGTGAACGGTGAACGGTGAACGGTATTAAAACGAAAGAGGCCTGATCAAGCACCGGTGCTTGATCAGGCCTTCTCTAATTGTGGTCGAAAGAACCTATTGCTGGGCTTCGACGACCGACGACAGTCCTCCGCTCTGCTGGCTGACTCCAGCGGCGCAGGCGAGAAAGAGTCCTGTCGTGAACGCCAGAATCAGGCGTTGCACGGTCTGTGTGAATTTCGGCATCTGGGAGGGGCGCAACAGGCGGAGGGATGGCAGCGACGCGGAGCGTACTGCCTTGTCACAATTGACGAACGGTGGACGCGTGGCGTCACAGCGTTCCGTCGCGCCCCGCTTCGATCCATTTCTCCATCGCACGAAGAAGCAATGACTCATCAACGATCGGCTTGGTGATGTAATCGTTGAAGCCCGCAGCGAGGTACTTCTCGCGGTCGCCAGCCATGGCATGCGCAGTCAGCGCGATAACGGGGAGACGCTTGAGCTGATCGTCGGCGCGGATGCGCGCAAGAATCTCGTTGCCGTCCATTCCGGGCAATGAGATGTCGAGCAACACGAGATCGGGAAGTTGCGCGGCGAGGCCAGCGAGCGCGTCTACGCCGTTCTCATATTCCACGACGTCGTACAATCCGTCGAGAATTGCCTGAAGCAAGAGCCGGTTGTCGGCGTTGTCTTCAACGACCGCGACAGTATTCATGGAGTCTCCACGTTGCGAGCGCGCTCGAGCCAGTCCTGAACGCGGGGGAATTCTTCTTCAAGGTCCTGCACGATCTGCCCGACGCCTTCGAGCGAGCCCGTATGCGCAATATGCTCGCCCCGTTCGCTCAGCCGCTGCATCTGCATGGCGCCAAGCTGTGCCGAGCTTGACTTGAGCGAGTGGAGCGCCATCTCTGCCGCGCTCACATCTCCGGCAGCGACTCCCGCACGCGCGGCCGCGATACGATCGGGCGCGGCGGTAACGAACAGGGAAATCATTTCACTGAGCAACTTGCCGCCGCCGAAGCGCTTGAGGCGCTCCAGTGCGGCCGGATCGGTGGTCGGAACATCGGCGTCGTTCGGTTCGATCATGACACTCCGGCGCGTCGTAGCGCGGCCTTTACGCGAGCGAGAAAGCGTGGTGGATCTATTGGTTTGCGAATGTAATCATCGGCGCCTGCGTCCAAGAGCTGCACTTCGGTGTTGTACTCATCTGACCCCGTCAGGACGATGACGGGAAGCATTGCCGTCTGCATCTTGGCGCGGAGCGCCTTCACGAGCCCATCGCCGTCCATACCGGGCATACGAAGATCGGTGATGACCAGCGCGATGTCCGCGCCACTCTCGATGATGGCCAGTGCTTCCGCACCATCGTGCGCCTGGCGAACGCGGTAGCCGCTGGTCTCGAGAATTGACGTGGCGAGATGCCGCAGCATCGGATCATCGTCGGCAAGGAGGATCGAAGGCGGCGGCGGAGGCGATGCTGGCCCATCCTCTGCGGTCTCACCAAGTACCCGTTCGATTTCCTCGAGCGTCGTCTCGCCCTTCCGCACGTGATCGAGCGCGACTTCGCGAAGTGGACGCATGCCCTGCGTAATTGCGATGCGCTGCAACTGGATTGCAGTCGCACCAGCGGAAATCTGATCCTGCATGGCCGGCGTTACGACGGCGACTTCGACGATGGGAATGCGGCCACGGTAGCCGCTTTGGTTGCATTTGGCACAACCGATTGCGCGATAGGTTGGTTGCAAACCAAACTGCGCCGCAAGCCGGACCTCGTTTTCCGTCAGCGGGCCCGTGATCGCCTCGACGCAATCCACGCACGCGCGACGCACGAGCCGCTGCGCCACAGCGCCACGGAGTACGGACGAGATTGTGGTGCGGTCGAGACCGAGATCGCTCATGCGCGACACGGCGCTCATCGCATCATTCGTGTGCAATGTGGCGAGCACGAGATGGCCCGTCGCCGCAGCCTGCGCCGCAACCTCCGATGTCTCGGCGTCGCGAATCTCTCCCACGAATATGACGTCGGGATCCTGTCGCAGTATCGAGCGCAACGCAGACGCGAAGGTCACGTTACGCTTGGTCTCGACCTGTATTTGCGTCACGCCCGAGAGCTCGTACTCAATTGGATCTTCAACCGTCATCACGTTGACTTCACTCGTGGCGACGTCGGAGAGCGCCGCGTACAGCGTCGTCGTCTTACCCGATCCCGTTGGTCCCGTCACGACGACGATCCCGTCGCGATGCGCGATGAGCTGCCGCATCCGCTGGAGCTCGTACGGTTGCAATCCGACGTCGGCCAGTGTCTTTGCAGTATCAGGCCGCAAAATCCGGATGACCGCCTTTTCTGCGTCGCGCGTGGGGACCGTCGAGATGCGCAGATCGTAGGACTTGTTCAGCACCTGAATGCGCGCGCGCCCATCCTGCGGCCGCATGCGATCGGCGATGTCGAGCTTGCCGAGCACCTTGATGCGCGAAACGATACGGCTGACGGCAGCAACGGGCAGCGCCATGTGCTGCCGCATGACACCGTCAACACGAAAGCGGACGACACCACCTTTGCTGCCACCCGGCTCGATGTGAATGTCGCTCGCGCGCTGTACGACCGCGTCGCTGAGGATGAGGTTGGCGAGCTTTACAAGTGGCGCAGATTCAACGTCCGCCTGCGCAACGTGTTCCGGCTCCATGTCCTCGACCACACGCACTGCGTCAGCGAGCGTGGAATCCGACGCGTTCAGCAGGTTCTCGACAATGCGATCGGCGGAATAGCCGCCGTTGAGGCGTTCGGTGATGTCCGACGGCGCAGCGAGCTCGAAGACAATGCGGCGGCCGCTCGCAAATCCGAGGTCGCGCTCGGCCTCGTAGTTGTTCGGATCGCTCGAGGCGACGGCAAGTTCGCGGTCGCTCTCACGCAGCGCGAACACGCCGTGCTTGCGCGCCAGTTTTTCGGGGACGAGACGACCCGCCTTGACCTGCGCCTGCTCGAAGTCCGCAAGGGGAAGGCGAAGAATCGGTGCAATCTTCGCCGCCAACGCACTCTCCGACATCCTTAGCTCGCGAGCGAGCTGTTCCCACGCGCTCGTTAGCGTCGCGTTTTGCGGAATGTTGGAGTTGGTCGCACCAGGGATTCCTGCGCGCAACGCGGCGTTAGCCAGCCAGTGCATAACAAGTCGGTCGTGCGGAGTGCGAGTCGATGCCGCGAATCATGAAGCTAATAGTGTCGGCATGACGGCGATGAAACATCAATCCGCCGGTGGAAGCACCCCGACTGGAAGACTCTGCCGGTCGCGCAGATAGCCGTCGCCCAACTGTCCGCTTGACCCAAGCCCCCAGCACAGTATGGCCGAGCTCAGCGTAACTCCGCAGGTATGATTGCCGATTCCGGTAACGACCGACGCGAACCGCTGCTGCCCGAACACAGCGATCGGATGTCTGCTGCACTCGAGTCCGGCGTCACCGCAGTGCTCACCAGGGCGCGGCACACCAAGCTGGCCAAAGCTGTTGTTGCCCCAGCAAAAGGCCCGTCCGTCGAGCGCCGTCGCACACGTCTGGATAATCCCGCTGCTCACGCTCGTAAAACGCTCATCGGTGGCCACGGCAGTTGGGGTGGCCGTGCCTGTCGTGTTGCCGAGACCCAACTGCGCAAAGCCGTTCGCCTCCCAGCAATACAAAACGCCTTCCATTGACAGTGCGCAGAGCGACGAGACCGCCACGGAGAGATCGCGCACTGATGGAAGCCCGTTGATACGATGCGGCAGGAGACGCTGGTGGAAGTAGTCGATATTTCCGTCAGCCGATTCCCATTCGATACCCCAACACCAGAGCCCGCCGTCGAGCGCAATCGCGCAACTGCGTAAGCGCCCGGAGTTGACATGGACGAAGCGCTCCGCGCCGGCGATAGGTGCGGGGATAACACTGGACACGGTATCGCCGCGCCCGAGTGCGCCCAGCGTGCCCTCTCCCCAGCAATACACCACGCCATTGGTGCGAACGGCGCAGCTCTGCGTTGTACCTGCGCCCACATCCAGAAACTGATAGGCCGGCATCACGGGAGTTGGAGTCGTCACGTACGGCTCGGCCTGAACCCCCGTTTGGGAGTGCAAGTTTTCTCCCCAGCAATACAGGGCCCGCTTTACGGTAATCGCGCACGTGTGGCGATCTCCCGTACTGACGCTCAGGAAGCGCAGCGATGGAGCGACCGCACGCGGGCCCCCTTCGCATTTCGAACGGCCGCATTGTCCTCGTGCTTCGTCAACACCGAGTTGCCCGCTCGCATTGCTGCCCCAGCAATACAGGGCGCCACCGAGCCGAATCGCGCACGTGTGGCTCCCGCCGACGGAGACGGCACTCCACCCCCGTGAACTTGCGGGCACGACGACAGCTCGGTCGACGTAGACAAATAGATCGGGCGCGGTTGGGGTGTCGCATCCTGCCGATGCGACCAGGAGCAGAAGCACGCTGCGGACGATCGACCTCACGCGCTCATCGACCCGTCATTCGCGCGTTCCACGGCACGGCGACGAGTGGGCCCGAATCAACCGCATCCGGCTCCGACGCCCCGGCACCGTACGCAAACTCCTCCGCAATCCGGATGGATCCAGACGGTCGCTCGTGGCGCAGCGGGGGCCTGGCGGCCGAGTCGAAGAGGATGCTGAAGGTGGAACCCATTCCATCGTTGCTCACGACAGTCAGACCAAAGCCGAGCCGTTCACAGATCGATTTCGAGATAGAAAGGCCGAGGCCTGTTCCGCCGAACCGACGCGAGATTGTGTTCTCACCCTGCTCGAACGCGCCGAAGATAGCAGCTTGACGCGAGGGTGGTACACCTGTGCCTTCGTCGATGACGTCGAGTCGCCACGCACGCGTCCCAGGTCCATCTGCCAGGAGCCGCACGAGCACCGTTCCCTTTTCGGTGAACTTGATCGCGTTGCCCAACAGGTTCGTCATCACCTGAC
>JBDTXZ010000132.1:0-7502 GCA_040005935.1 bacterium
GGAGCCGAGGTTGGCGACGTAGAGCAGCGACTCGACGTCGTCGCAGACGAAGTAGTTGATCTCGCGCTGCGTATCTTCGCTCCAGATCGGAACGGTTCGTATCCACGACGGCGCGTGTTCGGGCGCGTCTTTCTGATAGAATGACTTTCCGTCGATGCCGTCGGGAAAGCGCGTGAGCACCATGGGTCGTTCGCGGAGGTACGGCAGCATCCAGGGCGACACGGCTCGGTAATAGTCGATGAGATCGCCCTTGGTATAACCATCCGCGGGCCAGTAGACCTTCTTGGGGTTGGTGAACGGAACGCTGCGTTCGAGTGGTTGCGGTGGCAAAGGGGCCTTCCTGTCGTCCTGAGCGGAGCGAAGGACCTGCACTTGGCTGTCCCCTTCGCTCCCTCCGGCTTCGCTCGGGCCAGAGAGGACGTCCGCGCTATCAACTGTTTCGTCCTCGACATCGTCCCCGCCCTGGACTTCTGCCGCCGTCCAACCTTGACGCTCGCAATCGCGGGGGCTCTTGTCGGGACGCAGCGCAAGAAATGCGGGGTGACGTAGCACCCCGTCCGGTGTCCACTCGCGAAAGCGCACCTCGCACACATACACCGGGTCGACCCATGTTGTGGTCTTCGTCTCTGGAATCTTCTTGCTCGACAACGGTTCGGCGCCCTGTACCCCGAGGGGTCCCTCGCACGGCGGATCTGCGCGCACGATGGGATCGAGCATTCCCTTGATCTCGGTGAGCTTGGCGTCGTTAAAGCCGGTGCCCGCTCGGCCGGCGTAGACCAACTGTCCGTTCACCATGTCCGCCAGCTGAAGCGCACCGATGTGACTGCGGCCGCGCTTGGGCGCTGTGAAGCCAACGATTACGAAATCACCGGTGCGATCGCTCTTGATCTTCAGCCACTTATCGCTGCGGCCACCGCGGTATGGCGAATCGGCCTTTTTCGCGATGATGCCCTCGAGGCCGAGTGCTTCAACTTGTTCGAGGAATCGCTCTCCTTCGCGCGTGATGTGGTCAAGCGCGCGTATAATGCCGAGTTTCGGGAAGGCGTCGAGCAGGAGCGCCTTGCGCTGCACGAGTGGCAGCGGCCGCAGGTCAAAATCCTCGAATGCGATGAGATCGAAGGCGAAGAACGTGGCTGGCAAGTCGACGGTGGCGCCGCGAATATCAACGGGCGACGACAATCGCCCGCGGCGCTGTAAGCGTGAGAAGCTCGGCCGTCCCTGCGGATCGAGCACCACGACT
The DNA here is from genome assembly GCA_040005935.1 of bacterium. Lineage (GTDB taxonomy): Bacteria > Gemmatimonadota > Gemmatimonadetes > Gemmatimonadales > Gemmatimonadaceae > AG11. The sequence continues at coordinate 1,241 of JBDTXZ010000132.1, forward strand.
TCGCCGTCGATGATGCATTCGCTGAACGGGAGTGCCTTCACGGCGCGCGCGACTTCGGGAAACACCGCCGTGTAATCGTTGCCGTTGCGTGTGAGGAGCAGCACCTCGTCGTGCGACTTGCTGGCCAGCAAGCGGTAGCCGTCGAGTTTGAGCTCGAATACCCAATCATCGCGCGTAAAGGCTGCTGTCGCCGGATCGGCAAGCATGACGTCGACAGAGTGTGCGTCGACGTGTTGTCGTGGAGCGTTCGTCGTTTCCAGCGTGGCGCGCAGTGTGTTGGCCGGAGACCGACCTTCCTTGACCTCTTCGACCGTGAGGCCCGAGAGCACGGAGGTTTCGGGAAACTGGTCACCGGGTTCCTTCACATACGCGTCGCGCTCCTTGATGAGGAGCCAGTCCTTCTCACCCTTCTTGATTTTTACGAGCGTCCACTTGCCATGAAGCTTGTGTCCGCGCAGCTCGAACAAGAGCTTTCCTTTTTCGAGCCCTTCACGCCAATCCTCGAGCGGTACCCACTCACCGCGGTCCCAGACGATCATGCCGCCTGCTCCGTAGTTGCCGGCGGGGATGACGCCTTCGAAGTCGGCGTAGTCGAGCGGGTGGTCCTCGACGTGGACGGCGAGTCGCTTGTCCTTCATGTCGTACGACGGACCCTTCGGAACCGCCCAGGACTTGAGGACGCCATCCATCTCGAGGCGGAGGTCGTAGTGCAGCGCTCGAGCGGCGTGTTTCTGCACGACGAACAAATGACCGCTTGCGCCCGACACCGATCCCATGGGTTCGGGGGTTGCGTCGGCAGACCGCTTGGCGCGGTAGCGGCTGAGGTTGTCGCTTTCTGGCCCGTCGCTACTTGCAGTCATGCTTCTGGATAGTGACAGTATGCAGGGTGGCTCTACCGTACAGAGGCAGGCGCCGGAGCTGAACAGCAGCAGAAGGGTAGTGCCCAGATATCCACGCGGATCCTTCCGTGCGCCGAGAGAGCTCCGCGTTCAGGGTGCGCAAATATTGGCCACTAGCGGTTTCTCAGAGGCATTTTGACATTGCACAACGTCAAAGAACACACACGGCACACTGCAATCAGGAAACCGATCGTAGCCCTTGTTGGTGCAATCAAGGAACCAGGAACCGCACGACTCACGGAGCAAATCCGCGCGGATATCTGAGCAGTTTTCTCGCAGTTGCAGATCCTTCGACTCGCTGCGCTCGCTCAGGATGACAAAGTTCAGCCAGTTCCGCCGTTGAAGTTCACCGCAAAGACCACAACTCAACCGCATCGTACCATGCCAGCCCGCTCGATCGGCAACGCCACCATCTCATTCGGCCTCGTTTCGGTTCCTGTCAACCTCTACTCGTCTGCGGAGTCGAAGGCGAGCGTGTCGTTCAACATGCTGCACAAGAAGTGCGGCGGCAGACTCAAGCAGCAATACATCTGCCCAAAAGACGACAATGAGGTCGTCGAACGGACCGATACCGTCAAGGGGTACGAATTCGCGAAGGACCAATACGTCATTCTCTCGACCGAGGAGCTCAAGGCGCTGGAAGAGAAGGCGACGCAAACGATCGACGTCATCGAGTTCGTCCCACTCGCGAAAGTCGACCGGGAATATCTCGAGAAAGTCTACTATCTCGGCCCCGACAAGGGCGCTGAACGTGCGTACCGGCTGCTCGCTGCCGCGCTGCTCGACACCGGAAAGGCCGCGCTCGGACAATATGCCGCTCGCGGACAACAGCATCTCGTGCTCCTGCGTCCGTTGAACGGCGTCATCGTGATGGAGCAGCTGCACTACGCCGACGAAGTACGCCCAACCACTGAAGTCACGGTTCCCGAAGGCGAAGTGAAGCCGATGGAACTCGCGCTCGCCAAGCAGCTCATCGAGCAAACGAGCAACGAAAACTTCGAGCCGCTGAAGTACAAGGACACTGTACGCGAACGCGTCCTCGATACCATCCAGCGGAAAATCGACGGTCAGGACATCACGACGGACATCGCACCGGATAGCGGCGGCAAGATCATCGACCTGATGGATGCGCTGAAGGCCAGCCTCGCCGCGACGACACAAGCCGATGCGGACGAGAAGAGCGAGAAGGGCGCAAAGAGGGGCCGGAAAGCGTCATGAAGCTGCTCGCGGGAACGAGCGGTTACGCGTTCAAGGAATGGAAAGGCTCGTTTTATCCCGGCGACTGCAAGGACGACGCAATGCTTGGGTTGTACGCAAGCAAGTTTCCGGCGGTCGAGATCAACAACACGTTCTATCGCCTGCCCAAGGAGCAGGTGTTGCTCGACTGGGCGGCGCAGGTGCCGGATCCATTCACCTTCGCCATCAAGGCCAGCCAGCGCATTACCCACTACGCTCGGCTCAAGCCCGAGTCGTTGAGCGCGGTCGAATTTCTGATGAAGAACACGTCGGCGCTCGGGAGCCGGCTTGGGCCCATTCTGTTTCAGTTGCCGCCCAACATGAAGAAGGATTACGATCGCCTTCGCGTCTTTCTCGACACGCTCCCGCTCGACCGGCGCTTCACCATCGAGTTTCGACACGAGAGTTGGTTTGAAGACGACGTCTTCGACGTGTTGCGCGCTCGGGACATCGCAATGTGCGTGTCCGAGGCGGCTGACTTTGCGGCGCCCATGGTGTCGACCGCGTCGTGGGGGTATGTGCGACTCCACAAACTCGACTATGACGACGCGGGCCTGGTCCAGTGGGCAAAGACGATCGCCGCGCAGCCATGGAGCGATGCGTATGTCTTCTTCAAGCACGACGAGGGGATCGGCTCGGGCCCACCGGCGGTCTCGTCCTTCGTGACCGCATTCAACGGGTAAAGGCAATCAGTCGCGCATGATCGTCCATCTCATCGACGGCACGTACGAGCTCTTTCGGCACTTTTACGGCCTTCGCCGCTTCAACAAGGGCGAAGACCCGCCGTTCGGCGCCGTCATTGGCGTGCTGAACACCGTGCTGCAGATGATCGAATCGGACGCGACGCACATCGGTGTTGCAACTGATCACGTCATCGAGTCGTTCCGCAACCAACTCTGGCCCTCGTACAAGACTGGCGAAGGCATGGAGCGCGCACTCGTCGCGCAATTTCATCCGCTCGAAGATGCACTCGCCGCGATGGGTGTGGCCGTGTGGCCAATGGTGGAGCTGGAGGCCGACGACGGACTCGCGTCCGCCGCGAGAATCGCGTCCGACGACGCGAGCGTGCAGAAGGTCTGCATCTGGACACCCGATAAGGATCTCGGCCAATGCGTGCGGGGCGATCGTATCGTGCAGGTCGATCGCAAGACGCAGAAGATTCGCAACGCAGACGGCGTGCGCGAAAAATTCGGCGTAAGTCCCGAGTTGATTCCGGACTATCTCGCGCTGGTGGGCGACAGCGCAGATGGATACCCGGGAATCCCCGGCATCGGCTCCGTCACCGCCGCTCGTCTTTTGAACAGGCATGGTGCAATCGAGGTGTTCCCCGACGATGTGCTGGGTGATAACCGGGCGCTCGCATTGCTGTTCAAGGATTTGGCGACGCTGCGGGCCGATGCGCCGCTCTTTGCCGACATCGACGAGATTCGTTGGCGTGGTCCAACGACAGCATTCAACGCGTATGCAGAAAAGCTCGGCGACGTGCGGCTGGTGGAGCGCAGCCAGCGTGCTGCCGCGTCAGCCGGCCAGTAAGCACAGATTCGGCAGATTGAACGTCGCCCTGGGCTAGGTAAGCGCAGGTCCTTCTGATGTCTGCCGCGCCGCGCCGCCGGGAGCGCCCTGAGGTGTTTTCGGTTCAACAGATGGCGCGCGTGTCTTCTCCGGCGCCGCGCGGTCGGTGAGTCCGCGAAGCGTCGAGTCGGCGGGAAAGAGCCGCGAGCCATGCTGCCACACGGCGCGAGCGCTGTCAGCCTGCCCAGCGCGATTCAGCAACGCGCCGCGATACTCGAACACGCGCGCAAAGCGAGGGTTGTCGGTACGCTCGCCCTGCATGCGTAGCAGGGTGTCGAACTCCGCGGCGGCCCGCGGTGCGCGACCCAGAAACGCCGGCGAACGCAGGTTGATGGACGCAAGGATGAAGCGTGCCGTCCAATGCTGCGGATCGATGGCAAGTGCAGACTCGAGCAGCTCCATGGCGTGCGCACTGAGCTCTCCTTGTGTCATCATGTCTGCACCGGGCAGGAGGCACTGGCTCTGGGTTCGCGCGAGGCCAACGAGGGCTTCCACGTCGCGCGGCTGCCCGGCGATGCGGGCAGCGAAGAGCGTCTCGGCGCGCCGGCCGAGCGCTTCGGCCTGGGTGTTGTTTCGCTGCTCAGCGAAGCCAACGCACGACCGCAATGCTTCGTTGGCGTCGGCCATTTGTTGGTCGACAGATGGCGTGGCAGGGGCCTGCGCAGACGCGACGGCGTTGATGGAAAGCAGGAGCGCTATCGCGCGTGCGACAGTCGAGAGGAATAGGCGCGTGCACATGAGTGAGCCTCCGGTGTTATGTTGACCATGTTAACATTGCTTGCCAATGTTAACGTTGTCAACACATCTTTGGTTTCATGGCCGCCAAACGTCGCCCCAAAATCACTCGCGCCTACCACCACGGTGACCTGAAGGACGCATTGGTACGCAGTGGACTCGACCTGCTGCGCACAGAAGGCTTGGCCGCGCTCACGCTGCGGGGTGTGGCGCGCGCGGCAGGGGTGAGCCAGGCCGCGCCGTATCGACATTTTGCTGACCACCGTGCGCTCGTGGGCGCGGTGGCCGAGCAGGGCTTCATGTTGCTTCAGGAGGCGATGCTCGTTGCAGTGCGGCGAGACACCGGCCGGATGGGCTTCAAGGGCATCGCCATCGCATACGTCACTTTCGGGCTTGAGAATCCAGCACTGTATCGCATCATGTTCGGCGCAGAAATCACGCGCGAGGCTGACCTTCCGGACCTACGCAGGACGGGGAGCGGAGTGCTGGGATTCGTGCGCCAGGGCATCGAGGAGCTTCAGCGACAGTCGTTGATCGGACCAGGGGACGCAGGTGTGATGGCAACGGCTCTCTGGTCGATGTTGCATGGACTCGTCGCGCTTGCGCTGGACGGACAAACCGAGGGCAGCGGACTGTCGGTCGCGGAACTGCTCGCCGAGACGACGCGCATCATGATGTTCGGCATGGCGCCGAGAGGCGTGACGCCTGACGTCATCGCTTAGCGTTCGAGCGCGTAAAGCAGAAAGCGCCCATTGCCTCTTCCACGAAATGCAGGACGCACGAACATCCGCTTCAACTCGGCCATACCCGGTTCGCGCTCACGTATCGCGCCACATCCGGCGATAACGCCGTCTACGTCGTGCACGAAAAAGCGGAGGCGTGGATCGCGTTGACGCAGTGTTGCGTGCATGGCGTCCGCGACCCTATTTCGGCCACCCATTCTGTGGAATGCCGGGAGTGATCTTCAGCGCGTTCGCGAAGTAGACCTTTTTCAACACCGCGTCCGGAAGCCCGATGCCGTACAGCTTCCAGAACGCGTGGTAGCCGCGGTAGTAGTCGAAGTAGTCGTCATTCGTCTCGAATACGCGCCAGTAGTACGGATACTCCTCGGGCTGGAATGAGTCCTTTCCGAACAGGATTCGATCCTGGTATTTCACGAAGAAGTCATGCGCGACGCGCGGTTGGCGACCGATGTCGTACAGCACAGCGCCAACTTCTGTGTACACATTGGGCATCTCGTCAAGCAGCTTTGCAAAGCGGCCAAGATCGTTCGCCTGCCAACCCATGTGGGCGGTGACGAATGTCGTCTTGGGATGCTTGCGAAAGAGATTGTCCCGTTCCGTAACGAGGGTTTCGAAACTCGGGAACCTGTCCTGCGGATATCTGCGCCCCGGAAACAGGGACAGCTCCAGCCACCGCTCGTTTGTGTAATCAATCGGATGGAAGAACTGTTCGGGATCTGCGGTGTGAATGAACACCGGAAGCTTGAGCCGAGCGCACGCATCCCAGATTGGGTCGAGTTCGGGATCGTCGAGCCTGAGGCGCGAACCGTCGGGCTTCTTGACGTTAAGGCCGAAGCTCTTTGATATCTCGCCCACACCAACTGCGCCAGCGGCGACATCCGCTTCGAGCTGCGCAATCGCCTTCGCGGCCCAGCCGGGGCCAACGTTCTGGAAGCTGATTCCGGCGAGCACGCGCACGCGGTCCTTCATCTTTTCGGAACCGCGAATGCTGGTAACGGTGCTTTTCAACTCGTCGCCGGACATGTTGTCGGCGGAGATCATCATGCGGACGTTCAGGCTGTCGAGCGATGCGCCGAG
>JBDTXZ010000133.1:0-7483 GCA_040005935.1 bacterium
GTTTCGTCGTCCCGGGTCCGCGGTCAAACCGTAGCGCTCACTGCAAGCTATCCGCGATTTCGCCCGAAGTCGGTGGATATCGCGCTGGTAGGCGGTTCGATCACGCAGGACTTCGACCTGAGTTCGAACGACCCAGCAGGCACTCCTCGCACGGATAGGCCGCGAGTCACAGATACGTCGCCAGGCGCGCAGCCAACAGCGTCGGCGACGCGTCCGGTTCCTACGTCCTCGACTGCGACGTCCATCACGCTCGATACGCGTCCTGGCCTGCGTATCGATGCACCGTCCGTGGACAGTTCGGCATTGAGTGAGCTCGCCGGCCCTGTTGACTTGCCGACGGCCCTCGCGGGAAGGTTCGCGGGTCTCGATGTCATGAGTGCGTCCACCGTTGGTGGAACCAGCGCCATGTTCGTTCGCGGACCACATACGGTGTTCGGACTGACGCAGCCGCTTGTGGTCGTCAATGGTATCGTGATGGACAACAGCAACCTGACGAATGCCGCCCAGCTCGCCGGCCGCGGTGGCTTCGATTACGGCAGCGGAGTAAACGATCTCAATGTGGACGATATTGCCACGGTCCAGCTATTGAGCGGTCCCATCGCGGCCATGCGTTTTGGTGGACGTGGGGCGAACGGCGCTTTGATCGTCAGCACCAAGAATTCCAATGGGCTGAACGGCCTGACGTTTTCTGCAAGCCAATCGTTCAGCAATTCCACGGCGCTTCGGCTCCCGGCTTACCAGAACCTCTATGGTCAGGGGCTCGGCGGTACTTTCTCGTTCTTCGACGGAAAGGGCGGTGGCATCAACGACACGACGGACCAGAGCTGGGGGCCGGCGCTGGATGGCTCGCCGCAGCGTCAGGCGAGTTTCACGCAGGCGGGTCGTGCAGATGTTCGCCCGTGGTTTCCGCAGGCGGGGAACGTGAGTGACTATTTCGTCAGTGGCCACACGTTAGCGACCAACGTCGGGCTCCAGAACGGAAGCGAGACGGGTCAGTTCCGCGTGTCCATCAGCAATCGCACGACGACTGGAATGACGCCTGAGACATCCATCGCGCACCGCTCGGCTCTCGCCACGGGTAGCGCGCAGCCGAGCGCGCGGCTGTCCGTGAACGGAGATTTGCAGCTGTATACCGATCGCGGTGAGGATCGTTCTGGGAGCGGCTTTGATGAGTCCAATGCTGTGTCGACCTTCGCGCACACGCCTAGGCAAATCGACTTCGCGACCTATATGACGCGTCTGCGTGACGCGACGCTTCAACAGTTGAGCTGGAACTACAGCGGACGCAACAATCCGTACTGGACCGCGTTGGAGAACGACAACCATGACAGCCGGACGCGCTACATCGTCGGCGGCGCCGCGTCGTATGCGTTGGCGAACTGGGTGACGGCAACAGTGCGCGCGGGAACCGATCACACGTCGGAGAACCGAAGCTTCACGGTTGCATCCGGCTGGATGGGCGGTTTTCCGTTCTCCGCGGGTCGTGGCGACTTTTCGACAGGCGGCTTTCAATCAGACGACATCACCTCGAATCAGACGGATGCCGAGGTGATGCTCCGGGCTGCGCCGCGCTCGACAGGTTCCGTCGCGCTCGCATACACGGTCGGCGCTGGCCGCCGCAGCGACGACATCACCGCCGACGTGCGCGCGGCGGACAAGCTCGCGGACGTCGCGACGCCTCAGCGGTTGCCATGGGCCGGATCGTCGAGCACGAACACCATATTCGGTAGCGCAGAAGCTCGGGTGCGCGACTTCATTTCTGCTGGCGTTTCGGCGCGAGTGGAGTCGTCGTCGCTCCAGTCAAGTTCGAGCGCCTCCACGATCTACCCTGCCGCCATCGCAACAATCGACTTTGCGCACGCTGACTCGACAACGACGCACGTTGGGCCGTTCCAGACGTTCGCACTGCACGCCGGTTTCTCGCGCTCCGGCAACGTGGGCACCTCGGCTCTTCTTCAGCGTTTGGGCGTCACGCCCACGACGCCGGCAGCGTCGATTGCTCAACTGTCCGACCCCGAGGTGACGACCAGCATCGAAGCGGGTGCAACGCTGCGCACTTCTGAGAGCCGCATGGGACTGGACGTTTCTGTGTATCGCGATCTCAGCGAGAATCTTTTGTTCGCGTTTGGCGGCGGATTTGCGCGGACTGGGTCCCTGTCGAACAAGGGCGTCGAAGCGACGCTCTCTTTCGTTCCGATTCGCGTTCCGCATGGGCTGGAGTGGACCGTGGGCGCCACGGTCGGCAAGAACAGTAACGTCGTGGAAGCATTGTCCTCCGGCGCCTCGGTGGCGCTGGCACCTTCCTTCGGAGGAGCGACCATTGAGGCGCGGACTGGGCGTTCTCTTGGCGTGATCGTTGGCCAGGCGTTTCTGCGCGACGCTGCGGGCCAGCTTCTGCTGCGCAATGGCCATCCGCTTGCTGACAGCGCGGGCGGCGTCCGGGTGCTTGGCGAGAGTGCCCCATCGTGGATTGGGGGCCTGACGACGTCAGCGCGATTCCGTGCGTTCGAAGTGAGTGTGCATTTTGACACACATCGGGGCGGTAACGTGTTCAGCTCGAGCAACATGGCTGGCGCGTATTCCGGTGTGCTGATGGAAACGTCGTTCCGGCCCGACACTGGTCTTCTCGTTGGTGGAGTGGATATCGCCACTGGCAGCAAGAACGCGGTACATGTGAGCACGGAAGATTACTATCACGCGCTCGGTCCAATTACTGAGCGGTGGGTATATGACGCGAGTTTCGTGAAGCTGCGTGAGGCGCGAGTCAGCGTTGCCATTCCGCTGCAATTCATCCCTGCGCTCCGAGTGCAGAGCCTGCGGATGTCGATTATCGGCCGCAACCTGGCGCTTTGGGCGAACGCACCGAACATCGACCCGGAGACGGTGCTGAGCACATCGACGTTCCGTGGGGCCGAGATGGGCCAGCTTCCGACGGCTAAGAGTGTGGGGTTCCAGCTATCTCTTACTCCGTGACTGCGCGCGGTGAACGGTTTTTGTGACGGTGTCAGAGTTGCAACTGATGCGGAGTTGAAACGACACTTTGCGGGACCGCCGCGACACTTCTGGTGATTTGTGCGACAGCATGCGCCTGAAGCTAGAAACGTAAGTTGTTGATCTACATACAGTTGCGTATACGCAGTTCTCGCAAGAGCTCGGGAATGGAAGATGCCCCCGAGTTTCTCCTAGTAATTGGCTATCTGCTCGCCCCAAATGACAACGACAACTGATTTGACACGATACCAGACGCTCCGCGAGGAATTGGTGGCGGGGCCGCGCACGTGGTTGGTGACGGGTGCAGCAGGTTTCATCGGATCCAATCTTGTGCAGGAACTGCTTGCGCTCGGACAGGATGTGGTTGGGCTCGATAATTTCTCGACTGGCCATCAGTACAATCTCGATGAGGCAGTTGCTGGGAACCCTGAGACCAAGGGCAATTTTCGCTTCATTGAGGGCGACATCCGCGATCTGGAGGCATGTCGGAAGGCGTGCGTGGGTGTGGACTTTGTGCTTCACCAGGCGGCACTTGCGTCGGTTCCTCGGTCCATCGCCGATCCGGTGTCGAGTACGCAAGTGAATGTGGACGGTTTTCTCAATGTGCTGGTTGCTGCGCGGGATGCGGGTGTGCAGCGAGTGGTCTATGCGTCGTCGAGTTCTGTGTACGGCAACGCCACGATGATTCCTCAGGTCGAGAGCGTCACGGGCGAGGTACTGTCACCGTATGCGGCCACGAAGGCGGTGAACGAGATGTACGCCAAGGTTTTTCAGCGCACGTATGGATTGGAGACGGTGGGACTGCGGTATTTCAATGTCTTTGGTCGGCGGCAGGATCCGAACGGTGCGTACGCGGCGGTCATTCCGCGTTGGACCGCGAACCTCTTGAAGGACGTTCCCTGCGAGATTTTTGGGGACGGCAACACGAGCCGCGACTTCTGCTTTGTCGCTAATGCAGTGCAGGCGAACCTTCTGGCCGCCACTGCATCCGGTGAAGACGCCACGGCGGAGGCGTACAATGTTGCGTGCGGGGAGGAAACGTCACTCAACGAACTGTTCCAGATGATTCGGAGCAATCTCGTGGCGTTTCATTCGTCCGTTGAATCTGCGGAGCCTCTCTACTCAGAGGAGCGGCAAGGCGATATCCGGCGCTCGCTTGCGGACATTGGCAAGGCGCGCCAGTTGCTGGGTTATTCCCCGACGCATAGTGCCAAGTCGGGAATGGAAGAAACGCTGAACTGGTATGCTGCACAGCTGCTTTCTCTTGACTCAGAAGCAGCGGCTTCACGATAGAAGCTCCGAATTGCACTGGTTGTTTGATCTTTTCCCCTGCCCCTACTTGCACCGCAATGGTTGAGCTCCCGAAGCGCCCTATGCTCGTCTTGATCGCCAGCAACGGAGAGTGGGTCGGCCGATCCGTCGAGAGCGTGCTAGAGTTGAACGGCTTTACCGTGCTGCGTGTCGCTGGTGGCCGTCGAGCTTTGGATCTCGCTCGGCGTGTGAATCCTGACGCTGTTTTGTTGGACGACTCGCTGTCTGAGATGGGTGGGGTCGAAGTGTGTCGAGCGCTGCGTGACGATCCGCTGTTCGATCACTCGATTCCTGTGTTCGTTACGTCGCCAGCACCTGCGTCCAATCGCGTGCGGCTTGCCGCGTATGAGGCGGGCGCGTGGGACTTCTGCAGCCAGCCCTTGGACGTCGAGACGCTGTTGCTCAAGATGACGACCTATGTTCGCGCCCGACGCCGCCTGGCGGACGTTCAGGCTACGTCCCTGATCGATCCTCTGACGGGGCTATACAGTGTGTATGGCCTGCAGCAGTGGGCGGAGCAGCTTGGCGCGAGAGCGGTGCGGAAGCACGAGCCGTTTGCCTGCGTCGCCGTCACGTCCAACACTGTCCTGGACGGGCCTGCGACCGGAAAGCCGGCCAGCACCGAGCTGACTTATATGGCCGACGTCTGTCGTTCGATGAGCCGAAAGTCGGACGTTGTCGGATACGTCGGGGAAAGCCGATTCGCTATTCTTGCGCCGGATACGGATGAGAGTGGCGCCAGACAGTTCGTAGACCGGTTGCAGCGTGCCGTATCGAAGACGTCTGGTACGATGGAGCTTGACCAGCCGTACTCCAGCTTGCATGCTGGCTTTTACGCGGTGCCGGACTTCAGTGCGGCTGGCGTAGATGCTCATGAAGTTGTGCGACGAGCCAAGGCGGCCCTCCAGCATGCCCAGAAGCAAATGGAAGGCAAGCGCACGAGCGGCGCATTCAGTTTTAGTGAAGTGCCTGTTAGTTAAACAACAGTTGTTGAGGTCGGGCAGTATTGACCGACCGTATCGTTGCGCAACCGCAACATAGGCGTCAAAGAATAGCCGCGAGATCCGTGATCGGAGTGACCTGATCACGGATTTTGTGTTCTGTGTCACAAGACTCGAATATTTCCTTGACAATTTCGCATTAACATCCGAGCTTATCGGCGCGTCCTATCGACTAGTGTTGTTGGAGACAAGCAACACAAAGACTTCAAGGCTCGCTCAGCTCGTTCCCTACCTTCTCCCGACGCCGGGACTCCCAATGTCGAAAAACGATGGCGGTTTCATGCCTTTCAGCACTGCTGAGTCTGATCCCGTCTCGCGCCTGACCGATTCAGCGGTCTCGCTGCGGCCGCCGGCTGGCGCTGCGCCAATTTCGGACACGATGATGGTCCCTATGGAGGCACGCGCGTCAATTCGCGTCCTTGTGGTGGACGACGACCGCATTCTTCGTGAGGGCTGCGCGAGCGTGCTGCAGGTCGAGGGCTACAACGTGGTCTCGAGCGGCCGTGGCCACGAGGCGATCGAGCTGTTCAAGCGGTCGCGTTTCGATATCGTGCTTGTCGATCTGTACATGACTCCGGTGCCCGGCGTCGAAATTCTGAAGGCCGTGTTGGAGGTGCAACCCAACACGATCGTCATCGTCATGACGGGAAATCCGAGCGTGGCGTCGAGCTTGGAAGCCATGCGCATTGGCGCGTGGGACTACTTGCCGAAGCCGTTCTCGGGGACGCATCTCCATTTGATGTTTGGGCGTGCCGCGCACGCGGTGTTGACGAACCGTGCTCGCACGGAGTCCAATACGGAACTCGCTGCGCAGCATGGCAATAGCGACCAGATCAGCCTGCTCGGCATTTCTCCAGCGTTCCGGTCGGCGGTGGACTTGGCGCGCAAGGTTGCGGCGACGAATGCGTCGGTGATGCTTGTCGGTGAGAGCGGCACGGGCAAGGAGATGTTTGCCCAGTTTATTCACCGGCACAGCCGTCGGTCGGGCGAGGCGCTTATTCCGATCAACTGCGCGGCGATGCCGGAGCATCTGCTGGAGTCGGAGATGTTCGGTCACCGTAAGGGCGCCTTCACCGGTGCAGATCGCGAGAAGACCGGGCTCCTCGAGGCCGCGCATGGCGGAACATTCTTTCTCGATGAGCTGACGGAGATGGCGCTGCCACTACAGGCCAAACTCCTTCGCGTCGTTCAGGATGGTGTGGTACGACGTGTGGGAAGCGAACAGCAGGATGCGCAGGTGGATATTCGATTCATCTCGGCAACCAATCGCGATCCTCGCCTAGCCATCCAGAGCAAGCATCTGCGTGAAGACTTGTACTACCGACTGAATGTCGTGTCTGTCGCCCTGCCGCCCCTACGGTCGCGCGTGGAGGACATCCCGATTCTGGCGAATCACTTTCTGGGGCATTTCTGGAAGCGCCATCACACGGACCGCGACGCGATGCCGAAGTTCAACGAGTCCGCGCTCGAGTTCTTGCAGGGCCGCGCCTGGCGCGGAAACGTCCGTGAGCTGCAAAACGTCATCGAGCACCTCGTTGTGCTGGCGTCTCCTGGGACAGTCATCCAACCAGAGGATATCCCGCTCCACAAGCAGGATGACTCGTTCTCCGACCCCGTGGCGACCGTTGGTATCCCGATGCACGATGCGTATCACGTTGCGAAGGACCAGGTGTTGGCGTCCTTCGAGAAGGAATACGTGACACGTCTTGTCGCCCGGGCTTCTGGCAACATGTCACGTGCAGCCCGTCTCGCGAGTGTCGATCGTACCACCCTGTACCGCCTGCTAGAGCGCCACGGGTTTCGGAAGGACTCGAATGAATCGCTCACGCTCTAGCCATTGGCGGTTTAGGTTGTAGCGGCCGACATGCTTGGGCTTTCATCGCCCGGCATGGCGCGAGGCGTTCCTGGCGGGCGTAGCCTCCGTCCGTCCCACCGTCCAGCAGATCAATTGCGATTGACCTCGTCGCATGTCGCAGCCGACATGGTAAGTCCTTCGCTGCAAGACCTGCTCAATCTCGCCGCCGACCGCGCCGCGACTGAGCTAGTTCGCAGCGAGAGAATTCAGGAGTCGGAGATCCGGGAGCGATTGAGCCGCTTGGTGCGGGTCGCTTTTGGCGCGCCCGACGCGGAGGCAACCAGCTTCGCCGACGAGCGGCACATCGAGCGACAGCCTTCCGTGC
>JBDTXZ010000134.1:0-7459 GCA_040005935.1 bacterium
TGACGCAGCGCGTGCCCAGATCGTACGACACCAATGAACCGATCGCGGAACAACGCCTGCGCACGAAGCTCTGGGCTTGTCATCGGGCCAACGACGCCCGTGTCCAGATCCAGCGTCCCATCACGCAGCGACGCACTCTCCCGGTTTGTTTTCTGCACGAAGCAGAGCCGCACGCCGGGCGCCGCTGCGCGGAGGCGGGCAAGGAGGCCAGCCCCAAAGGCCTCGATAAAGCCTTCGCGGACACGAAGGGTAAACGTCCTGACGAGCCGAGTGAGCCTGAGGGTCTTAGCAGGACGCAGCACACTAGTCGCATCCTCAACAAGCTGGCGTACTGGCTCGCGGAGTTCGAGCGCGCGCGGTGTGGGAACGAGCCCGCGGCCGGCCCTGACCAGCAACGGATCCCCGGTCGTCTCCCGTAAGCGCGCCAATGCGCGACTCATTGCCGACGGGCTTAGACGGAGGCGTTGCGCAGCGCGAGCGACGCTGCCTTCCGCGAGCAGCACGTCGAGCGTGACAAGCAGGTTGAGGTCGGGCGTCGACATCGGTCAAAGATAGCCAATCATGGCGTCAAACGCACGAATAGTGTGCAAATGCTGCGCCTTCCGCCATGACACTGCCTGCGCTTGCCTTCTGACAGACCCATTCCGGGTCGACAGAACACTGGAGTCGACGATGAAACCACTCACGACAGGTCGAGTTGCAGGAAGCGCGGAGCGCACGCCCTCGGCGCGATGGGCGCTGGCCAGCCTCTCGCTTTCCATGCTGATGCCCTCACTGGACACCAGTATCGCCAACGCGGGCCTCCCGGCGTTGGCACTCGCGTTCAACGCCTCCTTCCAGGCGGTGCAGTGGATCGTCCTCGCATATCTCCTGGCCATCACCACGCTCATCGTCAGCGTCGGACGCCTTGGCGATATCATTGGTCGCCGCACGCTGCTCCTTGGCGGAATCGGACTATTCACGCTGGCATCGCTCGCGTGCGGAGTCGCTCCAACGCTCCCCGTGCTGATCGTCGCGCGAGCAGTGCAGGGGCTTGGAGCAGCGATCATGATGTCGCTCACCGTTGCGCTCGTCGGCGAGACAGTGCCCAAGGGTCGGATCGGCAGCGCTATGGGGCTACTCGGCACGATGTCCGCGATCGGCACCACGCTCGGCCCCTCGATGGGTGGCATTCTCATCGCTGGACCTGGTTGGCGGACGATCTTTCTCATCAACGTGCCGCTGGGGATCCTGAATCTTCTTCTTGCGCAGCGTTGCCTCCCTCCTGACGTCTTGACCGAAGTCGAAGCGCCGGCGCGTACGCCGTTCGACGCCATTGGCACCCTGCTGCTCGCCCTGACTCTCGCGGCATATGCGCTGGCCATGACGATTGGGCGCGGCAACTTCGGGCCGCTCAACGTCGGCTTACTGTTTGCCGCCGTGATCGCTGTTGGGCTCTTTGTCTTTGTCGAGTCGAGGGCTGCATCGCCCGTGATTCGCCTGACGATGTTCCGTGACCCGCGGCTGACTCCGCGCCTCGCAATGAGCGCGCTCGTTTCCACAGTCATGATGGCGACGCTCGTCGTTGGGCCGTTCTATCTCGCTCGAGGGCTTGGTCTTCAGACCGCAATCGTGGGCCTCGTCTTGTCGGTGGGCCCGCTCGTCGCTGCGCTCGCGGGCGTTCCCGCCGGCCGAGTGGTAGACCGTCTTGGCACGCAGCGGATGACACTGATTGGCCTTGGCGGAATCGCAGCTGGTTCTTCCATCCTGTCCATGCTTCCCGCGACGTTCGGCGTTCTCGGATACGTGTTGCCCGTGGTCGTGATCACGGCCGGTTACGCACTGTTTCAGGCGGCCAATAGCAGCGCCATCATGACAGCGATTCCCCCCGATCAGCGAGGCGTTATTGCAGGCCTCCTGAGCCTGTCCCGCAATCTCGGACTCATTACGGGCGCATCGGTGATGGGCGCCGTGTTCGCGTTCGGGTCATCAGCGAGCGACATCACGACGGCGGGCGCCGAGGCCGTCGGTGCAGGCATGCGATTCACGTTTGGCGTCGCCGGGGTGTTGATCACTGTCGCCATGGCATTGGCATTTGTGCGAATTCGCAGCGATTCACTTCCAAGTCACGTTGAGGTCACGGCCCGATAACGGCCAGTCGCTACGATTGCCTGCGTATTCGGCGTACGTTCACCTGATGCGAGGCTGAAATGGCGTACAAGACGGTTAGCACTCTGGCTTTGGTCCTGCTGCTCGGCACTACAGCACGCGCTCAATCATTCTCCACGACTCCAAGACATTCGTCGTCCCCTACGCCACCGTCCTTGCCAGTGCCAATGGCGACATGTGGGTCACCGGCGGCAGTGCGAAGCTCCACGCGAAGTTCTTCGTTCTTGGCATCGACAAGGCCACGAGGCAGGGCCTCTCACTCAAGCTCCACACGGACCTGGTGACCAAGCTACGTGGGCTGGCCTGACGGTCTTGACGTACGACGACGTGAAGGATCATGACGTCATGAAGGGCGCAGATCGAAGAACGCCCGACAAGGATCCGCGGTACGACGGCATGAACACCACGCAAGAGCGCGGCGCCGGCGCGAATTTCGTGATCGCCACGGCGACGGACGAGTCGAACATCAAGCCCGCACTGCGGGGAGCGGCGTGGGGTCTTCGCGGAATCGCGACGGACAAGAATGCGGTGCTGCTCGTGCCCGAATATTGGTTCTCGATTCCGATTGCTGTGGGCAAGGGCGAGGATGGCTACACCGAGGATAAGGCAGGTGTCTCCGTGCTCCCTGGCATGAAACTCCACAAGGCGAACGCCCTGTACATCAACAACAAGGCGCGCCAGGGCGGCCTTCAGATCAAGTGGAACCAGAAGGTGAGTGACGACGTCGGCACGGTCAGCAAGGGCGCGATGGACGACTTCAGCTTCGGCGGCTTCAAGCGCGGCTCACAGGACTCTACGCTGACGCTCGATAGGCAGAAGTTCGTTGACGGCGTGATGCGCGGTGGCATCGCGTTCAACGACGTCATCGTGGCCGCGGTGAAGCATGAGCAGGATCCGCACTAAACTGCCTTGGGATCCCGGCGATCCGTTCTACAGTTGTCAGTCTTCTCGTTTCAGCGTCAAGGCGACGGACGCGGCATTCGCGGGACGCATGACGACATCTAACGTCTGCGCATCGCGTGCATGCGCCACGATCGTTGCCGTCAGCTGCGCTGAGCCTGCCACTGCCGCCGACACGACCAATGAATCGCCGTCGATTCGGCCGGCGCCTTCCCACGCCGATCCGGAAAAGGTGATGCGCGCGCCGAGTACGCCCTGCTCACTCGACTTCGAGACGATCGACAGCCGTACGAATTCGAGTGACGGCGTGACAGACGCCCACGCGCCGGCAAAGTCAGACGCCGACAAGGGCGTCGAGGCGGGCGGCGTCGGTTGCGACCAGCAGGCCGTCGCGAGATACAGCGCGACGATGAGGGACGCGGCTCGGCCAATCACTCTTTTGGTCATTGCGTAACACACCCCGTCTGACGCCTTGTCGGTCACACTACGTCACGGTCCCCCCTGGATGATGGTCATCCTCAGGAGTGAAGCGAATGTCGGCATGACAGTGCGCTACCGCCCTCGAGCGCCATACCGTGCGAGCGACTCGTCGAGCTCCACGCGTCCGGTCGGATACGCGATCGAATTCACGTTCGCGCCAGCACGCAGAAGTCGTTCGACCACCCGCAGATAATCGACACCTTTTGCTGGCATGTAGGACGCAATGTGCAGTGTCGAGCCCAACACCGTCCCCTCCCAAGCGTTCTGGACTTCGAGTGGCGCGCCGAGACGCAGGAGCTCGTCAATCACGTCCATCATTCCGTTCGCGGCAGCCCAGTGAAGAGCCGTCATGCTATCAGTGTCCATCGCGCGTGGGTTGACGCCGAGTTGGAGAAGGAAGAGCGCGACGTCGGTCCGGGCGAACTTGCAGGCCCACGCGAGCGCATGCTCGACGTGCACGCGCGGGTCTGGCGGCAGCCGCTTCCACGGCGACGACATCAGTGCAACGTCCGGCCGGAGTGTCGTTGCATTCACGAGCATGTCGCGCACGAGATCAAGCCGACCTAGCGCAGCTGCCGTGATAATGGCGTCGACGCGCGCGCCGCGGCGCGCGAGCGTCTCGGCCGGATCGATGTATCCGAAATGCAGGGCGGTGAGAAGCGGTGATTCATCCGCGGCCACACCATTCGCCGCGGCTCCGTAATCGAGCAGTGCCTCGACAATGGGCGATTGCAATCCAGCACCCGCAGGGTGCACGCTGGACACGAGCAGATTCATCGTTGTTTGCAGCGAGTCGGCGCCGTAGGTATCGGCCAGCGCGTCGGGTTCGGCGCCGGCGTCGAGCAGGAAGCGCGTGATCTCGACGGCGTTCCTGGGCGTCTTCTGTCGAAAATCCTCCACGCCGTTGGCAGCGACGTAGTGCAGTAGCGTGCAACGGTGGATTCGAGTCGACCGCGCACGAATCAGCGCCGGAGTCGCGCGAACGAGTTCGGACAGCGTTTCGAGATCGCCATTTACGATCGCATCGGCGGCGCGCTCGAAGTCGGAGTGCTTGGCGCCGTCGTGAGAGTCGCCGCCGATGTGCTGCGCGAATGCCGCCCAGTTCTCGAAGCCATGCGCCCGTGCGATCAGGAACTGCGCGTCCGCGAGCGCAAAGCGATCGACCGCCACGCGACCGACGATGCGTGTGACCGCGTGGTCCAGGCTGTTACGAACGAATGCCGATGGTGCGACGTCGAGTAGCGCGACGAGCGACTCGAGCCATTCAGTTGCCCACCGACGAACGGCGTGTACGTCGGAGGAATGCGCGGCGGCGACGAGACGTTTCGCGCGTTTCCTGTACTGATCGAGATTGGGCCGCGGCGGAAGCGGAAGGGTATCCATACGAAGCTCCTTACAGAGGGTCGCCTGGTGTCCGCTCGTGTCAGGCGCAAAGGAGATTCGTGGACGTTCGCTTGCGTTCCAACAGGGTGGGCATGGCCCTTTCCGCGGACAGGATGCGCCCCTCGCGCTTGACCGTGACGTTAAATCGCGCGGAGAGGGGCGTCAAGTTGGCCGCGGTACCGGGAACTCTTTGCGCCGCGTCGTCCTTATGAAATGCGAACGCAAATCATTTCTGGGGGCAAGGATGTTCCAGCAGATCGCGACGCGCCTCCGCGCGCTCGCTCGGCGTCGAAAGGTGGCAGTGTTTCCTGCTACGACAATCGCGGGCCTCGGCGACGACGAGTCCGTCGTCGATCGCACCCAGCTGCTCGAGATGGCCGTCGTCGCGTGAGTGGCTCGACCGAGGGCGATCAGCGGCACGGCTACCGCATTGCTCTCGCCCGTCCACAGGATCTTGCACTGCTTCCGCACGTCGAGTTGGCGGCCGCGAGGTTGCTGGACGGACACGCCCCCGAATCAGTCCTGAACGAACCCACCAGCGACGCCGACTTCCTGGAAGCGCAACGTCGTGGCCATCTGTGGGTCGCGCTTACGGGTGACGTGGCAGTGGGGTTTGCGCACGTCACGCTGCTCGAGTCCGTGGCCGCGCATCTCAACGAGTTGGACGTTCATCCAAGTCATGGCCGTCGCGGGCTCGGTACGCGGCTCGTTATGCAGGCCTGCGATTGGGCCGCTGCCAACGGATACGAATCCGTGACGCTCTCCACGTTTCGCGAGGTAGCGTGGAACATGCCGTTCTACGCGCGACTCGGATTCACGGTTATTTCGGCGGACGCGCTGAGCCCGGCACTTCGCTCGATCGTCGCGCATGAGGGACGTCAAGGCCTCGATACCGATCGTCGAGTGGTCATGCGGCGCCTTTGTCGTCCCGAGCGCAGCGAAGGCATCGTGCTCGAGAGGTCTGTATCGGAGGGTACGCTGGGCGTTCGCGGCGCCTGAGTGTGTGACGCCGAGGCTTGACGGCTGCAGTGTCCTATGGTATTGTACCGATCGTTCGGTACACCCTCTCGCCACCACTCACCATGAGACCCATGCCCAAGACCACCATCATCGTCCTCTCCGACCCCAACGGCGGCGAAGAAGCGCTCGGCCGAGTCTTCAACGCGCTCGCCGCGGCCTACGACTTCAAGCAACAACAACGACCCGCACAAGTCGTGTTCCAGGGCACCGGCACGCGGTGGCCCAGCGTCCTGGCAAAGTCCGATCATCCGGCGCATGCGTTGTACAACGCCGTTGCCGATTCGGTGGCTGGTGCATCCAATGCGTGCTCCAATGTGTTCGGAGCACTCGCCGGCGTTGAGCAGGCGGGATTGCCACTGATGGCGACCAATGCGGTCCCCGGAACGGCGGGGCTGCCGAGCCTCGTTGGGTTCGTCGCCGACGGCCCTGTTCTCATTTTCTAACCGACACATGACAGGGGAAGGGATCTTTCACGCGGGCGAGCTCGCGGTGCAGGAGCGCGTCGGAGAGCGCGCGATCGCTCGGCGTCGCGAAACGATGATTGGCGATCGGCTCCCCGACGGTGCCCGCGCCTTTCTCACGCAACAGGGCGTTGCGGCCGTTTCCTCCGAGGAGTCGGACGGCTCGCTCTGGGCATCGATGTGGTGTGGGACGCCTGGGTTCATTAGCAGTCGTGAAGATGGCACGAGCGTCGAGATTCATTCGGCGCTCCATCACACACACGCCAGCGATCCTGTTCGGCGCGCGATCCGCGCGAATGAGCCGCTCGGAATGCTGGTCATCGATTTCGCGACGCGCCGACGCATGCGCATCAACGGTCGCGTACGTCGGGCTGATGCGTCCGGCATTGAAGTCGGCGTGCAAGAGGTGTTCGGCAATTGCCCCAAGTACATCCAGCGGCGCCAACGCGTCGACGACGGTGTCGGCGGCGCGCCCGAACCGGTGGAGAGCGGACGAGCGCTCGACGCGCATCGCCGACGGTTGATTGCACAAGCCGACACGATGTTCGTGGGGAGCATTCATCCAGCGCGAGGGCTCGACGTCTCGCATCGCGGCGGGAATCCTGGTTTCGTGCAGGTGCAAGACGATCGCACACTGCGGATTCCCGACTACCCCGGCAACAGCATGTTTCAGACACTCGGGAACTTCGACGTCGACGCGCGCGCTGGGCTCACGTTCATTGACTTCGAACGCAACAGGGCGCTGTCTCTCACCGGCCTCGCGCGTTCCGATTTCGGACTCGAAGATCCACGCGCGCCCACGAACGGAACGGGGCGCTACTGGTCGTTCATTATCGAACGATGGTTGGAGTTCCCGTTGCCCGCTATGATGCAGTGGACGCTCATCGAGCGGAGTCCGCTGAATCCTCGACGCCCGTAATTCATGCCCGCACCGATCTCGTCGAAGGACGAAGTGCTCGATCGACTGTTGGACACATTTCGTGACAGGGGCTACGAGGGTGCGTCGCTGGCCGAACTGTCGGCGGCCACTGGGCTCATGAAGTCCAGCCTGTATCACTATTTTCCTG
>JBDTXZ010000135.1:0-7453 GCA_040005935.1 bacterium
ACTTGATGTCCGCACCGCGACCGAACTGGAAGATTGGATCGCCAACGGGCGTCCCAGCAGCAGGTGCTTCTGCCGCACCAGCCGCTGCACCAGCACCCGCGCCCCGACCAGCGCCGCGGCCGCCACGGCCGCCCGCTGCTGCGACGCTACCCGCATCCGCCTCGATCTTCTTCTTCACCGCATCGATCCGGCTCGGACTCGCCGTCCAGTTGTCCTTGTTGCCACGATCGATGGAGTTGCGACCCATCCGCCAGAAGTTGAACAGCAGGTTCTCACGCTCGCGCGACGCGATGTCGAGCACCGCGCGGTTCGCCGTCAGCGAGTACTCGATCGACTGCCGGAAATGCCATATCTGTGGCGCAATCGGATACGGAAGATCCGCGCGCGGCAACTGCTGCTCTGGAATGAATGGAATCGTCGTCGGCGTCGGATTGCCGATCGTCTCCGTCAACAGACCGATCTGGTTGTGGAAGTACACTGTCGTGCGCAAGCCACCATTCCACCACGTCGAATACGACGACCCGGTGCGCATCGTGACGCCAGGCTTCCCTTCCGCCTCGAACCGCGAATGCATCGACGCCGCGACAAGATCCAACTCCATCGGCACGAGCGGATCAAAGTTGTAGTTGAATGGATCGCGAAACGGCGGCGCAAACATCACCGTGCCGGCAGGTCCCGTCTGGTGATGGTTGTACACGATCTGCGGAAACCAATCCCAGTACAGCACGTGATTGACGTTCTGCGTCTCGGGCTGGTTGGAGATGTAGAAGTCGCGATTGTCGTCGTGCCCGATGTACTTCTGATACAGGCGCGGAATGTTCATGCTGCGCTTCAGCGTATCCGCGTCCTTCATGTACCAGTTGGAGACGAGCTCCATGCCGTCCGGATTCGCATGCACCGCGAGAATGATGCAATCGTTGAGGAACCGCATCGTCTCCGGATCATTCTTGCTGAGCAGCTGATACACCGTCTCGATCAGCTGCGCAGCGCCAAGTACTTCCGTCGCATGCAAACCGCCGTCGATCCACACGATGGCCTTTCCCTCGCGCGCCAACTCGTGCGCCTGCTCTTCGCTCACACCCTCCGCGAACGCCAGCTTGCGCGAGATCTCCTTGTAGCGATCGAGCTTCGCGAGATTGGCCGGTGACGAGATGATCGACATCAACTGCGGGCGACCCTCTGCTGTCTTGCCAATTTCCACGAGCTTCATGCGCGGCGATTCCTTCGCGAGCTTGCGCCAATACGCCTCGAATTGCGTGTAGTTCGCGAGCTTGTAATCGTCCCCGATGTTGAAGCCGAACTGCTCCTTGGGCGACGTGATCTTTTGTGCGGAAGCGAACGGCGCCTGGAGTGCCAGCATGCCCGCAACTGCGAGCGCGGCCAACCGATGCCGGCGGGCCGAGGTGGTGGGTCCCAGCATTCTCTCTCCGTGGATACAGTGTCGGCGGGCGGTCCGTCAGGAACCCCCGCGATGTCGAGCCGGCATTGGACGTCCCCTCGTTCATTGAACGCCATGACGGCTGGTTTCGTTGCGGAGATTAACGCCTCACGTACCGAAGCTGCGAGCGTACTTGACGAGCACTCCAACGCGCGCCGTCATCGGCACGGACGGCACCGTCGCCTCGCGATCCAGGTTCACGTAGTGTCCGTATACGACCCACAGGTCGTGACCTTCTCGCACGTTGTATCGAATTCTGGCGTTCGCCGTCACGATCTCGGCGAGGTCGTTGGACTGAATCACCGCGCTCAGCGACAGTCGCGGCGATGCAGAGGCAAGTATGCGCAGGCGAGCCAGCCTCGACCACTCCCGCTCTGCCCTCGATGAAAACTCCAAACGGTCCAGTTGAAAATCGCCGGACACCCGCAAATGCGCGGACGCCCGCCACTCTGGTGAGAGCAACAGGGAGTACAGCGTTCCGTCCAGAAACTCGCCACCGCGCACCGTCAGCCCAACGACAGTTCGCGGTCCGGTTGACGGCGTGAGCGACAATTGCGCAAACGTCGCCCGATGCCGGCCGGTTGGCACCGACGTGTGCGGCGTAGGGAAAAAGGGCACGGTCAGGTCGTCCTCCTGACGCGTTGCCGTAAGCACCCACGACGCGCCGCTCGGCAAGTCGAGCGCAATCGCGCCGCCCAGTGTGCGCGTGTCGAGAGTCTTCGCCGAGTTGTGATTCACCATCGTCGACAGCACGCTGCCCCGGAGCAGGTGCCCCGCATTCGTAACGAGCCGTCCGTAACCCAGCTCGCCAGAGCCTCGAACAGCGTCGGTTCGCTCGATGTATCCTAGCGCCGGAGCGTGCCGCGCCCCCACGCTCGATGCAGCTGCACGATACCACATGCCGCGGTCACGGCGCCGCTCGACCAACAATCGCAGTGAGCTACGCGGAAGGAATCCGCGGTCGGTCGAATTGCCCAAGGCGCCAGCGAGTGTCGCAAACCCTAAGCTCGCATAGTCATCGCCGCGCAGGCGTACTTCGCCGTCAGCGCCGAGACCCATCTGGCTCGAGTCAGCCGATACGCGCGATGTCAGCATGACGCCGACCCATGACCCGTCATTAAGAACGCTGCGCCGTATTCGCCCGACACCCATGTTCTCGCCGCCGCCACTCGGCGTGCGGCCGCTCTGAGCGTTGAAGGCGCCAACGTCCCAGTCGCCAATACGCCCCACGAGACGCGCGCCGCCGATGAGACGCACCGGTTCTCCCGTGGCCGTCAGCCCCACTCGGCGGCTGTTGAAGAGCAGGTCGGATTCGCCGGTGCGTAGTTCGAACGTACTTGCTCGCTCCAGGAAGAACGGTCGGCGTTCTGGAAAGAAAAGTGGAAATCGTGTGAGGTTCACACGCTGGTCGTCCACTTCGGCCTCGGCAAAGTCAGTGTTCGCCGTGAGGTCGAGCGTGAGGTTCGGGGTCACCGCCATTTTGAGATCGCCGCCCATGTCGAAACGCTCCTGCCTGGCTAACGGCGATAGCGCTCGCAGCGGGAATCTCGCGTGTTCGATGCCGGCAATCGTGTAAGGCGTGACTCGTACGCTTCGCGCCGGATGAATGTTGTCCACGGACACGCGCTGCATGCGCGATGGCTTCCACAGGCTGGTTGGCGTCGAAGGCTCGATGTCGGGAAATGTGACGCGCTCGTTGGAGTGCGCGGTCAGTCGATTGATGCTCAGCCCGAAATCGACGCGTCCATCGGTCGTGGAGAAGCGCAACGTCGAAAACGGAATCCGGAACTCGGCGTGCCATCCATCGCCCTCGCGACGCGTCGCGAGTTCCCACACACCGTTCCATGCATTGCTCAACGCTGCCCAGTTCAGCGCATCGTTGCTCACTGTAAAGTCGTTTCGATTGCCGCCTGGCGTGGTCGAGAACGAAACCGCGTTCTGTCCATCGCCGAACGTGTCGAGCAGGATGTTCACGAAGTCGCCTGGCGCATCGTCGTCGCGAATCATCGTGCTCGCGCGAATGCCACCTGCATGCGATTCCCATGCGTCGATCACGACGTAGAGCGCGTCATCGTCGTAGGCCACGCGCACGTCAGTGCGCTCCGTAGGCGCTGCGCCGTAGGTCGGGCGATGCACGGTCATCGGAAGCACAGGAACATTCTTCCACGCCTCATCGTCGCTGCGCCCATCGATCACGATGGTCCCGCGCAGCCGGGGAAGAGCCAGCGAAACCTGGCGATCTTGCGGAGTGACGGCTGTCGGCGATTGAGCAGAGACGATTGGCGCTGCAAGCAAGGCGACTACCACGGCCGCGGCTTTTGCTCGATCGATCACCGCCGGCTTCGTGCGTTCGGCGCGGCTGGTGAGCCAGGCGCCCACCAGCACCAAACCAGTGCCCAGCACGGACATCGTCGCGATTGCCTCATGTCGCACCAGCGCTCCAAGCGCGATCGCAACCGGCGGTAGGAAATAGATCGCTATCGACGCGCGTGTTGATCCGACTCGGCCCACGAGAGTCGTGAACGCCACGAATGCCATCGCCGTTCCGAACACACCAAGAAGGGCAACAGATGTCACGCTCGCCCACGAGAGGCTCGCCTGTCGCAGCCCTGCGATGCCGAGTGGTGCGAGCAAGAGGAGTGCGACCACTTCGGCGCGCCAAATTACCTGGAGCGCGCCATACCGCTGCTGAAGCGGTGCAGCCAGGTTGAGCGCCAACCCATACAGCAGTGTGGCGAGCAGCACGAGGCTTACACCAAGCGCAGTCGCGTGCGCGCCGATCACCTTCGGCAAGCTCACGACGACCACCCCCACGAACCCGATCAGCAATCCCGCGCGCTGGCGAGTACCAGGCTGCCGCTTCCAGAACACTGCTGCGATGATTGCGGTAAACAGTGGGGCGGCCGCGTTCAGCATTCCCGCCAGCGACGATTCAATCGATTGCAGTGCCATCGAGAACAGCACGAATGGCGCGGTCATCCACACCAATCCCACGAGGCCGATCGCCGGCCAGTCCGACCATGGTACCGGTCGTCGGGCGCTGGGAATCATCGCCAGGGTGATGACGCCAAATAGCAGCCGCAGGAAGGCGACGGACTGGGGCGGCATGACCGCCACAGCTACGCTGATCAGCAGGAACGATGAGCCCCAGATGAGCGCCGTGATCGCGAGCAAGGCCCAATCCAATGCAGCAAAGGAATTCGATTCTGTGCTTGACATGCAGTGAGAGTAGACCCATGCTGGTAAGTGAACAATGTCCAGTTGGAGACCACTTTCATTGACCACTCCACCGCTTGAACTCCTCGTCTCGGTAGCGAGGGACAACCAAAAAACGTTCGGCGCACAGATCGAGGAGCAGCTACGCAGCGCCATTCGATCTGGGTCGCTGAAGCCCAGCGCGCGCCTACCGTCAACGCGGGATCTTGCGCGGCAGCTCGGCGTATCTCGGCCAGTTGTGGTGAGCGCGTACGCGCAGCTTTCCGCGGAAGGCTACGTGCAGTTGCGGCAGGGAACTCTGCCGCGCGTGTCCGCCTGCGTCCGTCTGTGCTTGCCGTCGGAAAGCATGCGCGGGGTTCCGGTCACACTGCCGCGATTTGACTTTCACCCGGGCGCACCGGACCTCTCGGCATTCCCGCGATCGGCTTGGCTTCGGTCACTGCGCGACGGATTGGGAAAAATGCTGGACGCCGACCTTGGCTACACCGATCCGCATGGAAGCGAAGTGCTTCGCGTCGCGCTGTCGGAGTACCTGGGGCGCGTTCGCGGCGTCGTGTCCGATCCGTCGCGCGTGGTCGTCACCAGCGGCTTCGCCCAGGGACGTACGCTCGTCTGTCGCGCGCTTGCGGCGATGGGCGTCAAGCGCGTCGCCGTCGAAGATCCGAGTAATACGGAGCTGTGGGATTCAGTCCTTCGCGCGGGTCTGGAAATGGTCGCCGTTCCAGTTGACTCTGGCGGCATTCAGGTCGACGCGCTTGAACGCGCGTCTGCCGACGCAGTGCTTGTCACGCCCGCGCATCAGTACCCAACTGGCGCCGTCATGTCTGGCGATCGGCGCGCCGCACTCCTCACGTGGCTTCGCGACCGCGACGCGGTTGCCATTGAGGACGATTACGATGCGGAGTACCGCTACGACCGGGCTCCGGTCGGAGCACTTCAGTCGCTCGATCCTGAGCGCATCATTTATGGCGGTACCACGAGCAAGACACTCGCTCCTGCGCTCCGCATAGGCTGGCTGGTTGTGCCGCCGCGTTTCATTGGTCCCGTTACACAGGAACAAATAGGCGCCGATTACGGGGGCCCGCGCATCGAGCAGCACGGCATGGCGGAGTTCCTCTCGAGCGGTGAACTCGACCGACATCTCCGTCGCATGCGCGGGCGCTATCGCGATCGTCGCGACGCGATGATCGAGGCGCTTCGCGCGTCACTTCCCGAAGCCGGAATCTGCGGCATCGCGGCGGGACTCCACGCCACGGTGCAGTTGCCTGCCGGTGATGACGAGATCGCGATCAGGGAAGAAGCGCGCCGTTCTGGCATCGCGCTCACATCGATGAGTGAATATCGGCTGCGCGCCGTGGATGGGCCGCCGACGCTCCTTCTGGGCTATGCACGAAGCTCGGAGGCGACAATCCGAGCCGGTGTGCTCGAGTTGGCCAGGGTCGTTAGACGCGTGAGGAGGGCGCAGCGCAGAGTTGTGGTCAACCGATAAGAGTAAGGCTAAAGACCAACAGCCTGCAGCGCTAAGCGGCCGTCAGTACCCGATTGCCGGTGTCCGTGATCGCCACAGTGTGCTCGAAGTGCGCCGACCGCGATCCATCCACCGTCACGATCGTCCACTTGTCCGCCAAGGTCCGCGTCGCTGGTCCGCCGATGTTCACCATCGGTTCAATTGCCAACGTGAGACCCGGCATGAGCTTCAAGCCACGTTTCGCCTTGCCGTAGTTAGGCACTTGTGGCTCTTCGTGAAATGCCACGCCGATCCCATGTCCAACAAGATCACGCACGACGCTGAACCCCGCCTCTTCGACCACGCGCTGCACGGCCGCGCCGATGTCGCCGAGATAGTTGCCAGGTACCGCCGCTGCGATGCCGGCCGCGAGTGAACGCTCAGTCGTCTCGAGGAGACGCGTGGTCTCAGCGTCCACAGCGCCCACTGCCACTGTCGTCGCTGAATCAGTGAAGTAGCCCTGATACCCGACGCCCACGTCGATCGAGATGATGTCGCCGTCGTTCAGGACACGCTTCCGCGACGGAATCCCATGCACGATTTCCTGGTTGATCGACGTACACAATGTACCGGGGAAGCCATAGAGACCCTTGAACGCCGGCGTCGCACCGGCGTGACTGCGAATGAAGGTTTCTGCGATGGCGTCGAGGTCTTGCGTCGAAATACCAGCGCGCACTTCGCGGCGCAGCATCTGCACCGTCGCCGCGAGGATCTTGCCGCCCTCGGCCATCACCTCAATTTCGCGGAGACTCTTGAGCTGAATCATGTGCGCCTTATGCCGCGGTCACGATACCAGCGCGCCGAGTGCGCGCGCCGTCACGTCTTCAACGGGGCCAACAGCGTCGATGACAGCGACCTTCGTGCCGTAATCGCGGTACCATTTCAATACGGGTGCAGTCTGCTTCTCGTATACTGCGAGCCGATTGCGAATGGCGTCGGGCTCGTCATCCTTGCGACGGACGAGTGTTCCGCCATCCTTGTCGCACTTCGCACCCGACTCACGGCCGGTGTAGGGCGTCTGGCAGCTTTCGCAGACGGTGCGGCCCGCCAGGCGATGAACAATTTCCTCATCGCCGATGTCGAACGCGAGTACGGCCTCGACTTTCTTGCCGAGATCCACGCACACCTGCGCGAGGCCCTCTGCCTGCGGAACGGTGCGCACGACTCCGTCGAGCAGCACACCATCCTTCGTGCGCGGCTCGCTCAGCGCCTGCTTGATGATGCCGAGGATGACGGAGTCGGGCACGAGATCGCCGCGGTCCATGTAAGCCTTGGCCTCGAGGCCAAGGTCG
>JBDTXZ010000136.1:0-7450 GCA_040005935.1 bacterium
GATACGCGTCGTGCGGCGGCCATCGCCGCGGCGACGTTTTACGGCGAGCCGGCGAAACAACTTCGACTCGTCGGCGTCACAGGCACGAACGGAAAGACGACCACGGTGGGCATGTTGCGTCATCTGCTCGACGAATCCTCGTCCCGATGCGCATCGATCGGAACGCTGGGCGTCCTCGTCGGGAGCGAAGGTATCCCACTCGATGGAGGCAGCGGCCTAACAACACCAGGGCCTGTCGAGCTACAGCGGGTGTTGCGCGCTCTTTACGACACCGGTGTGCGCACCGTGGTCATGGAGACGTCGTCGCACGCGCTGCATCAGGGGCGCGTGGAAGGTCTTCGATTTCAGGCCGGCGTATTCACCAACCTGACACGCGACCACCTCGACTATCACGGCACGATGGAGGCGTACCTCGCCGCGAAGGCGCTGCTCGTTTCGCTGCTGGCGGCCGATGGAGCTGCGGTCGTCAACGCCGATGATCCTGCGTGGGCTGCCCTGGCAGGCGCGCCACGCACGGTGCGCTTCGGCATGCAGGGTGATGGTGACGTGCGCGCCGAGGCGGTGAGCGTTACGCCGCGCGGGAGCGCGTGGGCGCTGGTGATTGGCGACATCGAACGATTTCCAGTTCACCTGCCGCTCATTGGCGACTTCAACATCGCGAACGCGCTCGCCGCCGCTGCGGCGGCGTGGGCCATGGGTACGCCAGGCAACGTGATCGCACGGAGGCTCTCGACAATGCCGCAGGTCCCTGGTCGGCTCGAGATCATCAGCGAGTCGCCCATCGTGTTGCGCGACTATGCGCATACGCCCGACGCCTTGGAGCGTGCACTGGCGGCCGTGCGACCGTTCACCACGCACAACCTGATCGTCGTCTTCGGCTGCGGCGGCGAGCGCGATCGGGGCAAGCGTCCCGAAATGGGGCGCATTGCCCAAGCTGGAGCTGATCTCGCGATTGTGACGAGCGACAACCCGCGGACCGAAGACCCAGGGCGAATCATCGACGACATCGAGGCAGGAATGACGCCCGGACGTCACGAACGTGTCGAGGATCGCCGCGATGCAATCGCGCGCGCGATTCATGCCTCCAAGGACGGCGACGTCGTCCTGCTCGCCGGCAAGGGACACGAGACGTACCAGATCCGCGGCACCGTGAAGAGTCCGTTCGACGAACGTGATATCGTCGGCGCAATCATTACTGAGGGAGTGACCTGATGGCGGATGCGACCACCCCGCAGGCCAGTGCGCTCGATCAACCGCCGTTCTGGACCCTCGACCGCATTGCGGACGCCCTTGGGGCGGGACCGCGCGGATCCACGCCGATCTCGCGTATCGCAACCGACACGCGCCACATCGCCGCGGCCAGCTGCTTCCTTGCGCTGAGGGGTGATTCGTTCGATGCCCACGACTTCCTCGCTGACGCCGTCGCGAAGGGCGCGAAGGCGCTCGTGGTCAACGACGCTCGGCGCGCCGCAAATCTCGGAGTTCCTGTGTACGAAGTGCCGGACACACTCACCGCCCTGGGAATGCTTGCGCGGTATCGGCGCCGAGTGTGGGGTCGGCCCGTGATCGGCGTCGTGGGCACGAATGGCAAGACGAGCACGAAGGAATTGCTGCGCGCCGCTCTTGGCGCTGCGCTCACCGTGCATGCGACGGCCGGTAACTACAACAATCTCGTCGGCGTCCCGCTCACACTCTTTGCCCTGCCCGATGACGCGGACATTGCCGTCATCGAGATGGGCACGAACCATCCCGGCGAAGTCGAAGCGTTACGCGTAATCGTCGAGCCTGACGTCGTCGTGGTGACGTCGATTGCCGAGGAGCATCTCGAGGGTCTTGGTGATCTTGCGGGCGTGTTGCGCGAAGAGGTGTCGGCGTGCAAAGGCGCCGCGCTTGCCGTGGTGCCGTCTGCACAGCCGGAGATTGCCGAGGCGACGCGTGCGCTCGCGAGGCGGACAATCAGTGTGGGTCTGGACAGTGGTGATCGCCATCCTACGGCGTGGGGTATTGAACCCGATGGCCAAGGCTGGCTCGAGCTGGAAGGCGCTCGCGTGAGCGTGCCGTTACGTGGAGTGCACAATCTGCGGAACGCGATGTTGGCCATCGCGGTGGCGCGCGAGAGCGGCGTGTCGTTCGAGGCCATCGCGCGCGGCATCGCGGACATGCCGTCGCCGCCGATGCGCGTCAACTTCGAGCATCACGGCGCAGTCACTCTCATCAACGATGCATACAACTCAAACCCGGGCTCGGCGCGCGTCGCACTGGAGTTGCTGGCGCACGCCGGTGCGTCGCGCCAGCGTGTTGCGGTGCTCGGTACAATGCTCGAGCTTGGCGTCCATGCGGATCGTCTGCACGACGAGGTCGCCCGCGCGGCGTTGGGGTCGCAAATCGAGCTCGTCGTTGGCGTAGGAGGTTTTGCCGATGCCCTCCACCGCGTCGCTCCGGGTCATGAACGAGTCGCAGGGGGAGCCGATCCGGCAGCGGCGTGGGACGCGGTGCGTTCGCGCCTCGCTCCGGACGCGGTTATTCTGCTGAAGGGGTCCCGCGGCGTGCGTCTCGAGCGTCTCGTGCCGCTGATTGCAGAGTGGTCGAAGCAGAACGCGCGATAGGCTTGTTGTCATCCTGAGCGAGCGCAGCGAGTCGAAGGATCAGCACCATTCACCGTGGTAACATTAGAACACCTTGCTTTACTATCTCAGCCTGCTCCCGCTCGTCAAGCAGTATCACATCCTGAACGTCTTCGGCTATATCACGTTCCGCGCAGCTGGCGCTGCGGTAACGGCGATCGTGCTGAGCTTCATGGTTGGCCCGATCATTCTCAAGCGACTCAACACCGCCGCGAATTATCAGGTCGTGCGCGAAGGCACGCCGGAGTCGCACGCGCTCAAGACAACGACGCCGACGATGGGCGGCTTCATCTTCCTCTTCTCGTCGCTGGTCTCGACGCTCCTGTGGGCGCGGATCTTCAGCAGATACGTCATGCTGGCGCTCTTCGTCACGGTTGGCATGGGCTTCATCGGGTTTCTCGATGACTACCTCAAGCTCAAGCAGCGTCGCCTTGGACAGAAGAACGAAGGGCTCGTCGAGCGCAACAAGCTGCTCGGCCAAGTTGGCATCGGGCTGCTCCTCGGCCTCTTTCTCTGGAAGTTTCCGCTCACGCCGGATCTCGCCGCTGCGTCGACGACGCTTCCGTTCTACAAGTATTTCCTCGTCGTCTTCACGCCGCCTATTTTCTACGTCTTCTGGACGACGTTCGTGCTCACGGGCGTGAGCAACGCCGTGAACTTCACGGACGGGCTCGACGGCCTGGCGGCCGGCCTTAGCGCGATCGCATTCTCGACGCTGGCCATTTTCGCCTATGTCATTGGCCGAGTCGATACGTCGCGTTATCTCGGAGTGTTCTACCTTCAGCATTCGGGCGAGCTCACGATCTATTGCCTTTCCATGGTCGGTGCGTTGATCGGATTTCTCTGGTTCAACACCTATCCGGCGCAAGTCTTCATGGGTGACACCGGATCGCTTGCGCTCGGCGGTGCAATCGGCACGGTCGCCATTCTCCTGAAATCCGAATTCATCCTGCTCTTCGTTGGCATGGTGTTTTTTGCCGAGATGATGTCGGTAGTGCTGCAACGATTCGTCTTCAAGTACCGGCGCAGGCGATACGGTCTCGAGTATGCGCAGCAGCATCGTGTCTTTCTTCGAGCGCCGCTTCATCATCACTTCGAAGTGAAGGGATGGAGCGAGCAGCAGGTCGTCGTGCGCTTCTGGATCATCGGAATTATCGGGGCGTTCCTTGCCCTCACCATGCTCAAGGTGCGGTAACATGCCGGTTCGTTCACTCACGGAAGCTCTGCCCGCGGCATGGACTCGGGGCGAAATCAGCGTCATCGGATTGGCGCGGAGCGGCAGGGCGGTTTCCGAGCTGCTGCGTCGCGCGGGCGCGGACGTTTACGCGAGCGATGCCGGTGCAGGGCACGCGGTGCTTCGCGCAACGCTGCATCTCGCGCCACTTGGGGTGGACGTCGAGCATGGTGGACACGATCTCGCGCGCATCGCGAAGAGCGCGGTCGTCGTCGCAAGCCCGGGCGTTCCGCCCGACGCGCCACCGCTGCGCGCCGCACGCGACGCCGGCGTGCCCATTGTGGGTGAGATGGAAATCGCGCTGCAATTCCTCCCGCACCAACGTTACATCGCGATTACAGGAACGAACGGCAAGACGACGACGACAGCGCTTGTTCAAGGACTGCTCAAAGGGCTTGGATACGATTCCGTGTCTGCTGGAAACATCGGCACACCGCTGTCCACGGTGGCGTTGCGCGACAAGCAGCCGACCTGGATTGCGCTCGAGGCATCGTCCTTCCAGTTGCACGATACGCCGAGTATCGCGCCGGCGGTCGGAACCTTGACGAACTTGTCGTCGAATCACTTGGACAGATACGATTCGGTCGAGGCATATTTCGAGGATAAGCGGCTGCTCTTCCGTAATGCCGACGATCGTTCGGTGTGGGTAAGCAATGCCGACGACGATGCAGTGCAGGAGATGGTGCGCAACGTCCCTGGGCGTCATCTCCGCTTTTCGACGTCCAGCGGCGCGTCCGACGGCCATTTCGATCGCGCGACGAACATGTTGGTCGTGCTTGGCGCGCCGCTTCTTCCGCGGAGCGAGTTGAGGCTCATTGGCGACCACAACGTCGCGAATGCGCTCGCTGCGACGCTCGCGGTGATGGGCGCGGACGACTTGCACTCCTCGCCGAAATCCCGTGCGCTCATTGCCGACGCGCTGCGCGCATTCCGCGCGCTGGAACATCGTATCGAACCCGCCGGTCAATTCCGTGACGTCGAGTGGATCAATGACTCCAAGTCCACGAACGTGACGTCGACGCTCATCGCATTGCGCGGCATGCAGCGCCCGACTGTCCTGCTGCTCGGCGGACGCCACAAGGGCGAAGCGTATACGGCGCTTGCGCACGAGCTTCGTCGCACAGTGAAGCAGGTGCTGGCGTATGGAGAGTCCGCGCAGACTATCGCAACGGATCTCGATGGAGCGGTTCCCGTCGAGGTGCTCGGGTCCACCTTTGAAGAGGTGCTGGCTCGCGCGCGAGACGTGGCGCAGCCGGGAGACACCGTGCTTCTCTCGCCCGCCTGCTCGAGCTATGACATGTTCGATAACTACGAAGAGCGCGGACGCGTGTTCAAGCAGCTGGCCGCCGAGCTCGGGGCTGCGAAGGGGTGACTGCCGCGGCTATGCCTCGCGCGCGCGCACAAGCGTCAGCCCGTGTTCGCGAGCGTTGGCGCATGGGTCCGGAAGCGCGCGGCCTCGTGCTCGTGATGTCGCTCGTGCTCGTGTTCGGGCTGGCTGTGCTCTATAGCGCCAGCGCGATTGTCGCGATGCAGGAGAACAAGAACAACTGGTATTACGTCGCGCGTCAGGCCACCGGCGTGCTGGCCGGAGTAGTCGCCTTTGCGATCGCAGCCAAGTTGGATGCGGAAAAGTATCGGGAGTGGGCGTGGCCAATCATGTGGATCACGCTCGTCTCGCTCTTTTTGTGCCTCGTCCTGCCCCCCAGCATCGCACCGCGCGTCAACGGATCGAAACGCTTTCTCATTGGCACGTCGTTACAGCCATCGGAATTCGGGAAGCTTGGCGTCGTGATCTGGACGTCGATGCTCATCGTCAAGAAGGGGCCGCAGTTGCGCCGGCTCGCCAAGGGAGTGCTGCCGTTCTTTCTTGTCATCGGCGTGCTCGACGTGCTTGCGGCGTTGGAACCCGACCTGTCCGTCGCCATGCTGTACACGCTGTTGCTAGCCATTCTGCTCTTTGCCGGCGGAGTTCGCGTTGCACACTTCGTCGCGCTCGGCGCGCTCGCGATTCCAATGCTGTGGACGAAGATCGAGAAAGTTCAATACGCGGCGCTGCGGCTCACCGCGTTTTTCGATCCCGGTGGCGCGCCGACGCAAATGAAGTATCAGCTCAAGCAATCACTCATTGCCGTTGGGTCGGGTGGAGCGTTCGGAGTCGGCTACGGTCAGGGGCGGCAACAGTATGGTTTCCTCCCATTTCCCTACAGCGATTTCATCGCGAGCAACATTGGCGAAGAGTGGGGATTCGTCGGGCTCGCGGCGATAACGATCGCGTTCGCCGCGTACGCGCTGCTCGGCTTCCGCATTGCTCGGCACGCGCGCTCGCCATTTCTTCAACTCGTCGCGGTGGGGCTCACGTTCGTTACGGTGCTCACGGCGTATTTGCATGTCGGCGTCGTTGTCGGACTGTTGCCGACGACTGGACTCACGCTGCCCTTCGTGTCGTACGGACGCTCCAACATCGTTCTCTCGATGTTCATGACCGGGGTGCTGGTCAACATCGGCAGCCAGAAGGAGCGTGTCATCGGGAGCGACGCGACCGATCCACTTTCGATGCCTCCGGGCTGACGTGGCGAATCCGCGCGCGACCGTGCTGTTCGCCGGAGGTGGAACCGGAGGGCATTTGTATCCTGGCCTCGCCATCGCGCGGACGCTCGCGCGACTCGATCCCATGGTGCAACCCGTCTTCGTCGGTGCACAGCGCGGCCTCGAACGGACTGTACTCCCTGCGGCGGAATTCCCCTACCTGCTGCTCGATCTCCACCCGTTGTATCGTCAGAAGCCGTGGGAGAATTGGCGCACCCTCGTTGGCGCGATCACCGGATGGCGCGCACTCGGCACGTTGATCGCGCGCGAACAGCCGCGCCTTGTCGTTGGCACCGGTGGCTATGCGGCAGGAGTCGCCCTCGCGTATGCGGTCGTGCACAGAATTCCCATTGTGCAACAGGCGGGCGACAGCTATCCCGGTCTCACCGCGCGTGCGTTTCGCCGCTGGACGCGCGAGTACTATCTGGCCTTTCCCGAGGCGGCGCGCGTGATCGGCGGGGTGGCCGCGCAGCACATCGACACGGGCGCTCCGATCGAGCCACCGCCGAGTCCGCGGCCCGACCGAGCAGCAGCACGCCAGGCGTGGGGCTTTCCCGCGACGGGTGGCAACGTGTTGCTGGTGTATGGGGGCAGTCAGGGCTCGCGCGCGATCAATCTCGTTATCGCGGACTGGGTGCGCCGCGGATTACCCGAGGGCCTGCATCTCATCTGGATGACCGGCAAGGCGTCGTTTGATGAATTCACGTCGCTTGACGGGGCCGAGGTTCGCGTGCGTGAATATCTCTCGCCCATTCAAGAGGCCTACGCGGCGACGGACCTCGCCATCGCTCGTGCGGGTGCGATGACAACGGCCGAGCTATTCGCATGGGGCATTCCGGCCATCGTCGTTCCACTTCCGACTGCCGCCGCCGATCACCAGACGGTGAACGCGCGCGTCCTCGAGGCGGCGGGAGCGGCAATCAACTTGCCGCAGGCCGAGCTGACCGTTGATCGGCTGGATGCTGTCGTGCGCGGGCTGGTCGACGATCCGAATGCGATGAATCGT
>JBDTXZ010000137.1:0-7447 GCA_040005935.1 bacterium
CTCGTCGCAGACTCCTACAACGGCGCCCTCAAATGGATCGACCCACACACTCGGCGCACCGAAACGTGGGTCGGCGGCTTTCACGAACCCTCTGGCATTGCACTCACCAGCACGCATGCCTACGTGGCCGACACCAATGTGCATCGCATCACGGTAGTCAATCTCGCAACGGCAGAGCGGCAACCCCTGTCATCCTGAGCGAGCGCCGCGAGTCGAAGGGTCTGCACAAGTACAGGCGGCAGAAGCTGGATAGCAGCCCGCGGCCGGCAGAGAATCAGCGTGTGGCGTCCGGAGCGAAGTGCTCTCGTTACGCCACACCCCTGTCGGTGGCTGCTACCTGAGCTCCCGATTCCTCGCACTTGCGCAGCGAGCCGAGGCTGTAGCCCTGAGCGTCTTAGGTGTTGAAAATGCCGCTATGCGTTCCACGCCCCAAGGTTCTCTCGCACATGGTCGCGACGCCGCATCCCCGTGAGCACCGTCGCAACGCCGGGCAGCGACGACGTAAATCGCAACGCTCGCTGCGCATCCGTCGTGCACGAGGGAAAGAGTTCGTGCATCTCCGCGGGCAATCCCGTCGTCAACCGCCCCTGCATCAGCGGTGCGCTTGCCACCACCCCAAGCCCGAGCGCATCCGCAGCCTCGAGCAACGGCACCAGCTTGCGGCCAAGCGGCTGCGTCGGCATGCGCGCCGCCTCTGGCATGGCCAAACCGATCGGAAGTTGCACCGCGCGAAAGTGATGCGACGTTCCGCCCACGTCACGCGCGATCGTCACGAGATCAGCCAACGAGAGATGCTGTTTATGACCCGGCGGAACGCGCAGGCCCAACCACGTCGCGCAGCCATACCCCGCTATCTCGCCCACCAACGCCCGCGCCTCGAGCAACGCAAACGCATCATGAATACGTGCGCGAAACGCTTCGCGGTCGAGCACAAGCAACTGCTCTTCCGGATTGTGCAGATAGTAGATGTCGATCGCGTGGAGACCGAGATTTCGTCGACTCTGTGCCAGTTGGTGCGCGAGAAAGGCCGGTCGCAACGAGTGCCCACTCCGAACGAGATCATCCGCGGCAAGAATGCCAGGCTCGAAGAGCGTTTCCGCCAGCCATTGTTCATACGCATCACGCGAGGCCGGCGGCTCACCATCCAGTGCGACGTATCCGCCCTTGGTGCACACGATAAGCTCGTCGCGGCGCACTTCTCCGGCCGCAATCGCCTCCACTACGGCATGCCCCACCGCGCGCTCCGAGCGCTGGCATCGATAGTTGCTCGCCGTATCGATGACATTGATGCCAGAGTTGATCGCCTCCCGAACACTCAGGCGATAACGCTCGTCTTCCTCATCGGTGCAATCGCCAAGATACGATCCCAACCCAAGCGCACTCACCTTGAGCTTGCGGGGAAAGGAACGATAGAAATCGTGGCTTCGCTCGGGGGCACGCGTCGCGAACCGCCCTGTGCCAGCCGTGGTCGCTTGCAGTGAGTCGCGACCTGGGGTGGTTATGCGCGGTTGGGACAGGTTTCCCACGTTCTCGGGCCGCTCAGAATCGATCGCGTGTCGTGGCATGTGCGCCGGAGGGTATGGTTTGGCGCGCAGCCAAACAAGGGTGAAGCATCGACACGACGTCGCAATGCCTCGCGCGTGGACCAGTTAACCTCGTCTCGTGCCGCAGCGTATCATGGCTTTCGATGGCGTGAGCGCGCCCGTTACTGACGCGACTCCTCTCGCGTCAATACCTGTACACGGCCTCCGCCTTGCACGCTATTTGGCGTTGTTGGCGGTTGGAAAGCGCGCGACAGCACGACTAGATTCTCCGTCCTGCTTCGATTCGCTGCTGAGAGAGTCGTCACGAGAGCGTGGAGTTTGAAATGCCGGAGTTTGGCGCATGGGCACACCGCTGGTGGATGCCCGTCTTGTTTGTCATTGTCGCGGGACACATCACGAACGTGTGTGTCACCCTGTTCCTCCACCGGGCACAAACGCACCGTGGTGTCCGCCTCCACGCCATTGCCGCCACACCAATGCGCCTGTGGCTCTGGTTGACGACAGCCATCGTCACCAAGGAATGGGTCGCCTGCCATCGCAAGCACCACGCGTTCGCCGATCGTGAAGGCGATCCGCACAGCCCCGTGATGGAAGGGCTGCGTGAGATCATGCTGAAAGGCGCCTTCTATTATCGAAAAGCGGTACAGCAACCGGGCATGCTCGAGAAATACGGCAAGGGAACACCCAACGACTGGCTCGAGCGACACCTGCTCACTCGCTTCAGCTCCATGGGCATTTTCCTCATGCTCGCCATCGACATCTATCTGTTCGGACTGTTCGCCGGACCGGCAGTGTGGGGCGTACAGATGCTGTGGATTCCCCTCTGGGCCGCCGGCGTCATCAATGGCATCGGTCACGCACTCGGCTATCGCAACTTCGAGGTCAAGGACGAAAGCCGCAACATCTCCCCCATCGCCATTTGGCTTGGCGGCGAAGAGCTGCATAACAATCACCACGCAGACCCCAAGAGCGCCAAGTTCAAGGCGCGTTGGTTCGAGCTCGACATCGGCTGGATCTACATTCGCGCACTCAAGCTCATCGGTCTCGCGAAAATCGAATATGCGCGGAACTACGGTTCCGCAGCAAAACGACACGACGATCTCGCGGTGAACTCAGGATCATGACCGTGCGGGGTGCGAGGATATCCTCGCACCCCGTTTCTCGGCTGGTGTAGATTTCTGGAAAACAGAGCCACCTGCTGAGGTTCGAGAATGCCCGCTGAAGTCACCTGCTCCCGATGCGCCAATACGCGCGCCGGGTTTGAGCGCCCGCCATTTCCTGGCCCCATCGGAGCCCGCGTCGTTCAGGAAATCTGCACCGACTGCTGGGGCCAGTGGCTCAAGCAGCAGACGATGCTCATCAACCATTATGGCCTGAACGTGATGGATCCGCAGGCGCGGAGCTTCCTTGTGAAGAACATGGAAGGGTTCCTCTTCAAGAAAGGTGGCGAAGAGGGAGTCGATACCTCGAAGCAAGGCACAATCGCATGGTGAATCGCGTCGGTGGCGCGCTCAGCCGGTTTACTCTCGGCGCAGCGGCAGCCGTCGTCCTCTCATCGTGCGCGACAGGGAAGCTCAGCGCGCGGAGCGCGAACGGAAGCGACGCCGCATGGGCTGACTCCGTGCTCGCCACCATGCCGCTACGTGACAAGGCCGCACAAATGGTGTGGCCGTGGATCCTCGGCGACTACACCGCGGTCGACAACGCAGCGTGGACGCGCGTGGAGAAGCTGATCCGCGAGCAGAAGCTCGGTGGCGCGATCATCTCCGTCGGCGGCCCTATCGATATCGCCGTCAAGACGAACGCGCTTCAACGCGCGGCGGCACTGCCGCTGCTCATTGGTGCGGATCTCGAAACGGGTGCCGCCTTTCGGGCTCGCGGAGGGTACTTCATCCCGAACGCGATCGACCTTGGCGGTGCAACGGCATTTCCATATCAGATGGGATTGGGCGCCACGCGTGATACGAGCTTGGCGTACGAGATGGGTCGCGTCACGGCAGTCGAAGGTCGAGCGTTGGGCATCCACATGGCGTTCGCTCCCGTGCTCGACGTCAACAACAATCCGAAGAATCCCGTCATCGCTGCGCGTTCATTTGGAGAGAACCCGCAGCTGGTCGCGCGCATGGGCACCGCGTTTATCAAGGGCATCCAGGAGAATGGAATGCTCGCTACTGCGAAGCACTTTCCTGGTCACGGCGATACCGAACAGAACTCGCATCTCGAGCTCGCACGCGTCGATGCGTCGCGCGCGCGCCTCGATAGCGTGGAGTTGCTTCCATTCCGCGCCGCTGTTGCAGCGGGCGTCGCCGGTGTCATGACGTTTCATGGTTATCTGCCCGCGCTCGATACCAATCGCACGGCCGCAACACTGAGCCCCAAGGTCATGCTCGATCTGCTTCGCACGCAAATGGGCTTTCGCGGCATCCTCGTAACCGATGCGCTCGATATGAACGGCGTACTTGGCAAGGCAACGATGTCGGAAGTCACACAACTTGCTGTCGCTGCGGGGAATGACGTATTGCTCATGCCGACAGATGTTCCCGTTGCGATCGACGCAGTCGTCTCCGGTGTGCGTGCTGGCCGCTTTACAGAGGCACGTGTGGATTCGTCCGTACGCCGGTTGCTCATGGCCAAGCACAAAATGGGACTCGATCGCAACCGCTACGTAGATGTCGAAAAAGTCCGTGACGTTGTTGCTGATAGCGTCAACCTCGTTCCCGCACGCCTCGCCGCCGAACGCGCTATTACGCTCGTGCGCGATTCGCTGAGCCTCGTGCCACTTGGCCGCCTCCCGCGAACAAGCCGCATCGTGAGCTTTACGGTTGCACCTCGCGCTGAATTGAGTGCAGGCGCAACGTTTAACGGTGAGCTGCAACGAATGTTTCCGCAGCTGCGCACGCAAGTCATGACGCCTGAGATCGTGTTTGACGTCACTGCTGGTGCAGCGTCTGGAGGAGCCGGTGCATATGTCGCGAGCCCGATACCACGACTCCTTCCCGCGATCGTGGACAATGCGCTTCGTGCCGCTGAAGGCGCTGATGTTGTGATCGTGTCGTCGTATTTCGGCGCGAGCTCGAGCACGGCAACCATGGCCGCCACGGGCGGGCTTCCCGAGTTGATCGACGGACTGCAGAAGGCGGGACGGAAGGTCGTGCTGGTGTCCTTCGCGAATCCGTATCTCGCGCAGGGATTACCGGCAACGCCCGTATTCCTCGAAGCGTGGAGTGCTTCTCCACTGTCTCAGCGCGCCGCGGCGCGCGCGCTCTTGGGTCTGGCACCCATCACGGGGCAGCTTCCTATCACCATCCCGTTAGTCGCGCCCTACGGAACAGGGTTGCGACGCGACGCATTGACGACGACGACACTGACTCCATAAACGAAGCGCTGTCAACTTGTCCTTCGTGAAAAGAATATTTGCGGTGGCAGCGTGTTGTCTGGTGTCGTACGGTCGCAATGCCTTGATCAACTCCAGGAATATTCGAATCGGTTATATCGTCCGTTGACTCGGCAAAGAGAATCCCGTATATCACGTACTTGTCGAGAAAGTGCCATTTAAAAACATTGTGTTACTAATCGGCGCGCGTTTATGAAGTTCTCGACAGTGCTGCGCGCTTCAGCATGAAGCGCTTTACGGCTCAGCCGTAAACGCAGGCCGAAAGCAAGGCGCTCTTGCGCCAACGCGGGCCCAGTAGTCACCCCAAAATAGCAGCCCCTTGACATTGGTGCCGAATTGTTACTAATTCGCGCCACATGCTCACCAACCAACCGGCTCGATGAAGCCTGCCGTCCGCCGGACGACGCTCGCTGTTGACGTCGTGGTTCTCTCACCCCGACCTGACGCACTCGCGGTCCTGCTCGTTCGCTCGCCTGCCGGCGCACGCGAGCGGTGGGGGCTACCGTGGGATGCGCCACAGATCGGTGAAGGGCTCGAAGAGGCAGCAGCTCGGATCACGAGCGCCGTCTTGAGTGTACCACCCGCGTTTTTTGAACAGGTTGGCACGTTGAGTGACGGACGACGCCATCCAGGTGACGCGGACGTCTCGGTGGGTATCGCGGCGCTGTCGCCGGCAGGGGCGGGCATGCCCACGGAAGATGCGGAATGGTTTCCGCTCGCCGGGCTTCCGGCGCTTGCGCCGCGACATCGAACCATCGTCGATCGCGCGGCTGCCGTCGTCCGCCAGCGTGTGGATCAATCCCCGCTCGCATTCCGGCTGCTGCCAGCAACCTTCACACTCAGCGACCTCCAGAGCGTCTACGAGCTGCTCCTCAGCCGGCGCCTGCACAAGGCGAGCTTTCGCCGCGCCCTCCAGGCGAGTTACCTGGTGGAGCCGACCGACGAATGGCGCAGCGAAGGTCGAGGACGACCGGCACAACTGTTCCGCTACGCACCGAAGAAACGCCGAGGAGCAAGACGCGGCGTTCGGTTCGATCTTTTTACTGAATAGAGAGGAACATCCCGCCAAACGCTCTTGCTTTTTGGCACATTAGTCGCAATATGTTCTTTAGGTCCAAACACCGAGACTGATGCTCGACTACCTGGACGGATTGTGCGCAGCGCTGTTGGCACGAAACGGGACGGAGATCCGGCGCTTATTGCGCCATCCGCTCGCTCGTGCCCTGCCACGCCGTGTGCGCGAAGAAGGCTATTCCATCGCGCGGTCCGGTCCTGACAGCCTGCGAGCACCCGTCCAAACGCTGCACTTCTACCACCAGACGCTGCACCTGCTCGGCGCCCGCACACCCTTGGCCCGCAGCGAAACGCCGAGCGCCTCGGAGCGCGCCGGCGCGGATCGCCAGCTCGAGATGCCGCTGCGCGCCGCTGGCGGCTGACCCGTCCGCTAAACACGGCATCGCGCGCAGCAGCGGCCGCTCAGGTCCAGCGGTTGGTTTGACATCCGTCGCCTCCCATCTCTCGACGGCCGAATGCCCGCGGGGTAACTCCTACGCCTCCGACGCGCCAGCGAGAACATGCTCCAGTCCTTTCATGGCCCGAGTCAGCACGCGCGCCGATGGCTTCTTCGCAAGCGCGTCTCCCCACACATCACCAATGCGCGCCGCTCGCGCCGGCAGCGTCTTCGCCGTGAACGACGAGGTGCGAAGACGCTCCTTGGGTTCCCGCTGTTGCAGTGGCGCCGACACGGTCGCCCCCTCTTTGGCTCTCACACTGTACGCGCATGCCATGCTCTTCCCTCGCGCGTTCTGCATGGAATCGACGTAGATCGTTCCCGCGGGCCGCGCTCGCACCGAGCGCTCGACCGTCGCACACTCTGGCCGGTGCGCCACGACAACCCGGGCAATGAGCATCGCCAGCGTCGCCGAGGTCTCGTACGTCGTTCCTGACGGAAGCGGGATGACGATGTGAATTCCATTCGACCCGATGTTTTCATTGTCGCAGGCACGTCGCACTGCCGGACGATTTTGAGCACGTCACGGGCCAATGCGACCATTTCGGAAAACGACACGTCGTCGCCTGTGCCAAGGTCAATCAGGGATCGATCGGGTGAATTGACGTCCGCCAGCCGCGACAGCCACGGATGCACTTCGATCGACCCGAGTTGCACAGTGTAGAGAAGCGTGGCGAGGTCCCTCCAACAATTCGCGCCTTGGGCCCCTCCTCTCGCGTGTCGATTTGTCTCGACACGCACCCCCGTCGGGAACGACTGCGCCGGCGCCCTGCTGAAAGAACATCGGCC
This sequence comes from bacterium, assembly GCA_040005935.1. Classification (GTDB taxonomy): domain Bacteria; phylum Gemmatimonadota; class Gemmatimonadetes; order Gemmatimonadales; family Gemmatimonadaceae; genus AG11. The sequence goes on from JBDTXZ010000137.1 coordinate 7,238, forward strand.
CGCCGACGCCGTCCGGATAGCGCTTCAGCACGACGGGCGGCCCTTCACGTTCGCAGCGATAAATGGCAAGATGCGCGCGTAGTGGCGCATTAGTGCGCCTTTAGTGGTACCATCTTTAGAATGGTTTGCCGACCCTTGAAACATGGAGCGAAGATGTGCGACCCAGTGCGCTGTTTCATTTGCCCGAGGCGCCACGGCGAACGGACACAC
>JBDTXZ010000138.1:0-7432 GCA_040005935.1 bacterium
CTAAGCGGAGCGGGAGCCAAAACCCTGTCATCCTGAGCGAGCGTAGCGAGTCGAAGGATCTGCACCCGCCGCCTCTACCGTTCACCGTTCACCGTTCACCGTTCACCGTTCACCCAGTCCAGATCACCCACACCTGCTATCTTTCACGTTCGTTGACAATTAGGGCGCGAGACGCGCTAGACCGGTAGCCGAGAGATTCCGTGGAAGCAGATGCGAAAGAACCGACGGGTGTGACCCGCGGACAGAACGTCGTGCACGTCATGCCGTTGGACTGGTCTGCCGCCGAGCAGGTGCTCGCGACCCTTGTGGACCGAATTGATCCGGCGCGTGCCGAGACGCAGCTGCTCGTCGTCACCGCCGATGCCGAGAATGCCGCCGCCGCCGCTGAAGCCATCGTCTCTGCCATTGGCGACCGGCCCATCAACGTGCTGGCCGCAACGGCCAGCCCACGCGCCGCCCGCCTTCTCAAAGCATCTTCAGCGCACGTCATTACTGGTGCGCCGGCTGAGCTCGTGACGCTGCTGCAGGCCTCTGCGCTCAAACCCGAAGCCGTGCGCGGAATCATCTTCGCGTGGCTCGACCCCATTCTCGATACCCCAGACGCCGTTCCGCTCGAGACGCTACTCGGCGAATTGCCCAAGGACGGCGCGCGTGTAGTGCTTGCCGCGGAACTCACGCCGGCCTACGAAGCGCTCATCGAGCGCTATGCGCGCCGTGCGCGTCGTGCCGTCGAAGCTCCTGCGGACGAGCAGCAAACACCGCTCACCGCAGAATACGTCGCGTCGTCCCCGACTGCGCGCGGCGCATCACTCCGCCGTCTGCTCGATGCGCTCGACCTCCCGCGTGCCGAGTTGTATGCACGCACGCCGTCCGTACGCGCAGAAGGCAGCATGATCGCGCGTTCACTTGGCTATCCGGCTGCTGCCGTGCGCATCACGTCGGGCGGCGAACAGGCGGCGGCAACGAACGATCCGCTCGTGCTGCTCGAACTCCCGACGTCGCGGGAAGAACTGCGCACCCTGGTCGGGAGCGGCGCGCGCAAGATCTACGCGCTCGTGCAACCGTCGCAGCTTGGCAGTCTTCGCGCATTGCTGGGTGGCGGCGCCGTCACGTCGATGCCACTGGTTGAAGCAGCGGAGCGCGCTCGCGGCAAGGATGCGGCACTCCGCGCGTCATTGCGCGATGTGCTCACGTCTGGCGATGTCCGCCGAGAGGTACTGGCGCTCGAGCCCCTGCTCGCGGAGTTCGATGGAATCGAGATTGCGGCGGCGGCACTGCGGATGCTCGAGCAGCAGCGCCCCGCACGTCCCGCCGCCGCGACATCATCGCAGGCTGGACCAATGCAGCGCCTCTTCATCAACCTCGGCGAGAAAGACGGCATCCGCGCACCGGAAATCATCTCGGCCATCACGACGAATGCCGGCATTCCGGGTTCGCAGGTTGGTCGCGTCGAAGTGCGCGACACGCACGCCATCGTCGAAGTCGCCGCATCGGTCGCGGAGCTCGTGGTGGGGAAGATCACGGGCGCCGTGGTGCGTGGCCGGAAGGTGCAGGCGCGTCTCGATGCGCCAAAGGAAGATCGTCCGGCACGCAGCGGCCCACCGCGCACCGGAGGCGATCGTCCGGCGCGACCATTCGAGCGCGATCGCAGCAGCGCCGGTTCGTCGGCACGTCCGCCGCGACCGTTCGATCGCGGTGAGCGTCCTGCGCGTCCGTTCGACAAATCGGATCGCCCCGCAGGTCCTGGGGCGCCGCGCGGTGGCCCGCCGCGTGGAGCAAGCAGTGACCGTCCGGCGCGGCCATTCACTCGCGACGCCGCGCCCCGCACGTTCGACGGCGGCAGCGCCCGCCCCACTCGTCCCCGTCCACCTCGCGATAACGCATGATCGGTGACATGTACCCCGCCGGCGCTGGCGGGTGGATCGAGGTGATTTGCGGCGTGATGTTCAGCGGCAAGAGCGAGGAGCTCATTCGCCGTGTTCGGCGCGCACTCATCGCCAAGAAGCGCGTCCAGGTGTTCAAGTCGCATCTGGATGAGCGCTATGCCGGGCTCTATCACGTGTCCAGCCACGACGGCCGTGCCGTCGAAGCCGTACCGATAGATTCACCCGATCAGATTGTCCGGCTCCTCGCGTCCGACACGCAAGTCGTGGCGATCGACGAGGCGCAATTTCTTCCACCGAGCGTCGTTGATCTCGCGACAGCGCTCGCTGCGGGTGGTCGTCGCGTCATTCTTGCTGGCGCCGACACGGATTTCCGCGGCGAACCATTCGGTTGCATGCCGCAATTGCTCGCCATCGCCGAACAGGTGGACAAGCTCCACGCGATCTGCGTGATCTGCGGCAATCCGGCAAGTCGAAACCAGCGCCTCATTGGTGGTCAGCCCGCACGCTACGACTCACCGACGATCATGGTCGGTGGCGAGGAGAGTTATGAGGCACGATGCCGAAGCTGTCACTCGGTGCCCAGGCGGGATGAAGACCAGGTGCGACTGCTCTAAGAACCGAGGACGAAACGTCGGAAGCAGAACGGTCGCGATGCCATCGAGTGGCGCCGCGACCGTTCTGGTATTGCTCTCGCTCAACCACGTTCTCGTCCAGCGATCAGGGGTCAGGTGTGATTGACTTGAAGTAGTTCAGGTGATTGAAACCGGCGGGATCGAGCTCCAGATATCGGTTGTCCTGGAAGCGACCGGTCGTCGGGAAGTACGGGGGCGGATTCACGATGGCGCAGTGATCGTACGAGTATTGCTTGGAGAAGCCTCGTCCGTTGCTCTGTCCCACCGGACCGCGTGAGTTCTGGATGATGCCGCCGGAGAGGAAAATGCACCCGCGAGCGTTTACGACAGCACCGCACCCGTTCACGTTCGTTGGGCCCTGATCAAAGTGCTCGACGCGGAAGGAGTTGCCGAGTGCCATCATCACGGCGTGAATCGTGAAGTCCTGCGTGTCATCGAGCGCGTTGTACCCGCTGGAGCCCGTAATCAGCTGGGGCGTGTTCAGCGAGTTGTCAGCGATCACGATATCCTTGTCGGCGATGATGCCAAGAATGTCTCGGCACACGCCCTTCACCGGATCGTTCGCGTAACGCAAGTCGTCGAGCAGCACAATCGTTCCGTTCGAGTAGAGTGTCACTCGGCCGTTCATCGTGCCGCTCAATCCGACGTTGCCGCTGAAATGAATGACGCCCTTCGCGCCGGCGTTGAAGACGCGGTCGAGCGGGTAGAGATACTTCGCGTCCCCGATCTTCCCGGCGTCTCCAGCAATGCCTCGAAGACGGCGGATCAGCGTATCCGGTGTGGCGGTGTTGACCTTCCATGTTCCGGTCACGCCATCCGGCGTGAACGTCGTGTCGCTACCGCCCCGCTGCCAGGCTGCGGTGGTGTAGTTCACCCCCGGCGTGATTGGGTCCTTGTATGGCCCATTCCGCTCGATCGCCACGAGGTGCGGATCGCCCGGCAAGTAACACCGCGCGTTTGCCTGGGTCATGACGGAATTGAGATTCTCGTTGCGCGCGGTCGTGGCCGCAGTGTTGACCTGCGTGGTTGTCCAGCCTGGGTTCTTGTCGCGCAGCCCCTGCCATATCTGGTTGTAGAACCACGTCGTGTTGTGCTCACTGGCCGGATAGAACTGCAGCGTATTTGTGCCCGAGCCGCCGGTACCAATGCGCGCGACATGCCAGTCACCGCAGAAGTCCACGTTGCTGACAGACGGCGGCGTTCCCGCCGGATAGTCGCCGCGCAGGTACGCATCACTCCTCGCCGTGTAAATGCGGAACATTCCCTCGTTCAGGTCCGTTGAATCTCCTGACGCATTGAGGTCCGTCGCGAGGAATTCGATTCGATCGAGCACGCTCGCCTCGTTCGTGCTTCCCGCCCGGCCGCTCGTGAAATCCCATCCACTCGTGGCCGAGATGGTCTTCAACGTGAGGAGGGTCGAAGTGCTCGGCAGTGGAATCGCCTTCTGGTATTCCTTTTTCCCCTTCGAGAACACGCCATAGCTCGCACCGGAGACGAAGAACGTCGTACCCACCTCGTCATGGAACTTGGCGCCGCCAGAGCCGATGCTGATCGTGTCGTTGGACCATACAGGTCCCCACAGCTCATCCGCATTGTTGAAGAAGATGGTTGCCGAGCCGTTGCTCTCGGAATTCGACCAGTACGCGAACTTCGCGAAGCTCTCCTGCGTCAACTCCAGCCGTCGGATGAACCCGTTGCCGCGCGCATCACGCGCTTCGGCAACGATGCTGGAGAAGCGACCGAACTGTCCGCTCGTCGAGCCGGTCGGGCCGACGTACACGTTGACCTTGATGCCGGCGAGCGGTATGCCGTCGGCTCCGGTGATCGACTGGTTGAGCATGATCGCGGTGTCGAGCTGCGTGATGCTGTGCATCACCAGGATCGAGGGGTCCGCGTTGACTCGGCTCTTGCCAATCGCGAGGGCCGCTTCAGCAGCGTACTTGAGATCACGCTCCCGGTCGTACGACTTGGCGAGCAGGTTCGCGTTGGCGGCCATGAAGATGGACGACATCGCCAGCGCAGCCATGGCAATGACGAAGATGAGCACGATGACGAGCGCGACGCCACGACGCGGCCTGCGCGCGATGCGCTCACCTCGGCGATGCGGTTTCGTCTCACTGATGGTATTCATGGCCGCTCCTTATGGAATGACGGTGATTGCAACTGAGGACGTCACACTTGAGAGCATCGGCGTGCAGTCCTGCGCGGCAATTCCGTAGACGAACGTCGCGCCAGCGGGTACGCCGTTGTCCGTGAAGGTGTAAGTCGCCGCTTGTGTGGCCGGGATACTCGAGATGGGATCGCCGAAGGTGGCCGCGCCCGACACTTTCCTGAAAATCGCGTAGCGCTCGATGTCCTTCTCGCCGCCGCCGTCGTCGGAGGACTTGCTCCAGGTGATCTTGACGAACTTCGGCGACGCGCCCGCCACCGACGACACGACTGTGGGCACGGTAGTGGGATAGGGCGGTTGGCCGCATGACGTGCGATCGAGCAACCCCGAGTTCATGAGACGCACGAGTGTTTCCACGGTGCGCAGCGCGTCTGTGCCGGTGCGCGGATCTTTCGCCGCCGTCATGAAGTGCACGCGCACCGCGCGAATGCTGTCGGTGAGGGCGTACTGGCCAGTGTCAGCCACCGCGCCATGAATCATCCCGTGGTAGAGCGGCAATTGCGTCTTCAATATCGGCCGAAGACGATTGAGCGTATCCGTCTTGTAGTACGTGAAGAACGGCATCGTATCGCGCGAATCCCTGACGATCCCGCGCGCAATCAGCGACGGCGCTTGCGCATTCAGTCGACGGAAGAGCAGGTAGTCGTTCGCTCGCGTCGTGGTGGAGTCAGGGCGCAAGTAGTAGCTGATCGTCTCTGCTCCACTCTGGACGCCGCTCGCGGCGGTATACGTCGTGTCCGGATATCCTTTCGCCGGCGATGAATTCGGCAGCGACATGCGCTCCGTCTTCAACATCGCGCGGGTGCCATTGGTGTCGGCGTCACGAAGCTGATACACCGCTCGTACGTCGCCCGTGTCGATCGACACCATGTTGGCGTTGAAGGTCATTGCCAGGGAATCCACCTGGACGAGCATCGGCTGCGCGTCGGCCACACCCGCGCCGGCCTCACGCAGCTCGCGATCGATTTGCGAGCCGGCGAACTGCGCATTCTGCATCGCGTCCATTCGCGACGTCTCGCGCGTCACCAAGCCGGTCTGCTTACGGAGAAACTGTACGGCGGCTCCCGTGATGATCATCAGCAGCATGAGCGAGATGATGATCTCGATGAGCGTGAACCCTCGGCGCGCGCGCATCAGAACGCCGCCACGGCGGTGGTCTTGGTCACGGTCTTTTTCATTGCGGGATGTGTGACCGTCACGGTCACGAGCTTGTAATCGACGGTATCTGTCACGCCACCTCCGATTTTCACCATCTGGGTTCGCACCGCGTACGACGAGAAGTCGGCCTTCACCGTATCCGTCCGAACGAGGCTGTCGATGGCGGCGTACGTGGGCTGTTGCCGCACTGCATCGAGTCGCGTTGCAGCCAACTCGTTGGCGAGCACGATGAGGTGCGCCTGCGCCGTGGACCGCGCGAATTGTGCGCTGAAGCCGCCGAGGACGAGGACGACGCCGACGAGCAGCATCATCGCCACGATCACTTCGACGAGCGACATGCCGTTGCGGCTGAGAAGGCCGCGGATAAGAACCGGCGACCGCCGCGAGCGTCGCGAGCTTGCCATAACGCGAATCATTGGACCACCTGCCATACGGCGGTTGAACCTGTCCCCGATAGACGATAGAGCTCCGTCCGGCCGGTCGACCGCGTGACAGTGATGCAGCGATAGTCCGTGCGGCCCTTATACGAGCTCTGGACGTAGATCTCCGCATCGGTGCTCGTCGAGCCGTCGCGATGGAAGATCACGCTCTTCATGTAGTCCACGATCTTGAGTTGGGCGCCAACGACGGATGACGTCACCGTGGGAGTGTTGAGTCCCTTTGGTGGAATGGCGAACGCATTGCCCTCACCCGTCGGACGCCAGAACTTCCACTCGCTAACCTGAATGCTTCCGTCGTTGTTGACGTCCTCGGCAATGCGCAGCCCGAATTGCGCTGTATCGACGCTGACGATGACATCGTATTGTCGCGTCAGCGACGTGCGTTGCGCGGTCTGGAAAACCGAGCGCACCTGCTGCGCCGCTGCGTCAGCGCGGAACTGCGACAGATTCAACTTGGGAATCGCCATCCGCATGACGACCGCAATCATCACAAGCACGACGAGGATTTCCAGCAGCGAGAAAGCCAACCTCGGTCGCCTGATCGAACGATGTGCGTGCTCCATTGTATCCTCGCGGGATGCAAATGACCTGAGACAGCGACCCCATCGTCGAGGCGGCACGTAGAGGTGACGATGCGGGGGTTCGAGCGCCGTCACATCGCGGGCGCCTGCTGTCACTTTGTGCCATCCACCTCCTTGCCTGTAACGAGAGATCGGGCTTAGCGTGGGCAGAGTCGATCGCTCCTCTCCGCTCCCCGCACTGGATCTATGAGTGTTATCGCCACGCTGCTGCCGCAGCAGTTGTACGTACAGCGCCTTCGCAGTGCGCTTCGCGATCGCCATGAATTGCGCGAGTGCGCCGACTGGGCCACACTCGTCCGCACCTGTGACCGCGAACCGGTGCGCGTGGCGGTTGTCGACCTCTATTGGGAGCAGGCTCCCAATTTCGAAGGCGTACGCCAACTGAAGCAGCGCCTTCCGCGTCTCACACTCGTCGCATACGTCGCAATGGCGGCCGAGCGCGGCCACGATTTGTTCGATGCTGGGCGCGCAGGAATTGACGGGCTCGTCCTTGCCGGCCAGGACGATTCCCCGCGCGCGCTGGTCGCGCTTATCGAGCGCTCGGAATCGAAAAGTCTTGCTGGTC